>NZ_JAVRCD010000017.1:0-143242 GCF_034530895.1 Nostoc sp. DedQUE08 | reverse complement strand
ATATTGCTGTTTACGCTGCTTGATTGAATTAAAAATGGATAAAGTCGAGCTAAGTGTCTATCTATGCAATACACTCTGAACTCACTCCACTCTTTTCTCCTAAAAAGAAATCATTAGTGAAATTGTTTTAAGATATAACTCGTTTTGTCAATAGTGATTACGCTGTAAATTATCTATGCTATTGAGTATCTCATTAAGCTTTATACTAAATTTTATGGCAAGGATGAACGATGCTTTTAAATATGCGTAGGCGTAGCTAGTCTTTTCTATGAAACGCTATGCGAAGGCATCACAGGCTGGAAATTTGCGTTTGTAACCTCAATTTTTACTAAATTTAATCACCATTACTTATTGACAAATGGTTAATGACCTTAACCTGTCACCAATGAGTAAAGGTAAGCAATTACTTGATTACCTAACAGAGGCAAACAATTATGTCAGTGAAAATCATCCAATCTAAGTTTGGTTTAGTTTTAACTTGTTTACTTGGACAAATAATGTTGTTGGCTGCGCCAGTACAAGCTGGAGTGGAGGGCAAAAGCTACGATGTCAATGTTCAGTCAAGTCAGGGAGATAATTTTACTGCTTGTTTTGAATTTAACGCCAATGGTAGCAGCCTTCGCTCTGTTGGACAAGACGCTACTTATGAGCTAAACGCTACTTATAGCCGTACAAATCAAGGTCGGGATCAGAGAAATTGGCAAGCAGTAACAAATCCCAATTCAGAAGAAAGTGTCGCACTTAGCGGTCAGGTAAGAGGAGACTTGATTCCAGATCGGAGGATAAGTGGTAATGCTATCAATTCCAAAGGCACTACTTATACATTTAATGGAACACTCTTATCTGGGGAAGTATGTCCAGAGTTTTTGATTCAAGGGGAAGGTCAAGAAAATCCCTTCTTCAAATAATTTAATCTACGCAGATATGATAAACCAGATGAGCTTTTGGTTAACGAAGACAGACAATTTATAAAAGATGTTTGTAGACTATGGTCAAGACAATACCTGTGTCATCAGCATTTAAATTCTGTCAAGTTCGGTAGGGCGTAGTTTACTGCCGTAGGCATTGTGTTTAGCTCAATGAAGACTCTATAAGTTCAATTTAGCTTCATTTCTCCCGCCTGAGAGTTACTTGAATTCACTGGCGGGATTTTGGCTGGAATCAAGTCGGGAGTTTTAGCAGCGATCGCTAAATTTAATCTTGGTAGAGTACCTTTAACAATAGATAATCATTTTAGTTAACCAAAATTAAACTCGATTAATCTATGGCATCAATAACCGGGAAAGTTGCAATTATTACTGGTGCATCGCGGGGAATTGGACGAGCGATCGCACTCAAGTTAGCTGGTAACGGCGCATCTATTGTCGTTAACTATGCAGGGAATGCAGGCAAAGCACAAGAAGTTGTTGCAGAAATTGAAAAGTTGGGAGTAGAAGCGATCGCTATCCAAGCTGATATTAGCAAAGTGCCCGACATCAAAAGGTTATTTGAACAAACACTTGAACGTTTTGGTAAAGTCGATATTTTGGTCAATAATGCTGGAATTGCTTTCTATAAACCAATTACTGAGGTGACAGAAGAAGATTTCGACGCGATTTTTGCCATTAATGTCAAAGGCACTTTTTTTGCTTGTCAACAAGCCGCGCAGCACATGACAGAAGGCGGACGGATTATCAATTTTTCCTCATCAACCACGGTGATGATGCTGCCAACTTATAGTGCTTATGTAGGAACCAAGGGTGCTGTTGAACAAATCACGCGGGTACTAGCTAAAGAATTAGGTGCAAAAGCGATCGCAGTTAATGTTATTTCTCCTGGCCCCACCGATACAGAACTATTCCGAGAAGGCAAAACACAAGAACAGATAGATCGTTTAGCGCAAATGGCTGCTTTTAATAAACTGGGAGATGTGCAAGAAATCGCCGATGTAGTAGCATTTCTTGCTAGCGACGAAGCTAGGTGGATCACTGGGCAAAATATTCGTGTCAACGGTGGAATCGCGTGAGGAAAAGCTCTCCTAACGATCCCCGTTTTCAAACCTCAGTCAGGAATGTGCAACGCCGTAATCGAAATTTAAGTCATGAATTCCAATATCAATCTTTTCACACCAGTTCAGCTTGGCCCTTATACTCTACCAAACCGAATCGTAATGGCACCGATGACGCGTTTACGGGCAATTGCAAGTATTCCCAACTCGCTAATGGCAACTTACTACACCCAACGCGCCAGTGCTGGGCTGATCGTTACTGAATGTACAATGGTTTCACCTCTGAGTTTAGGATACATTAACTGTCCAGGAATTTACTCAGAAGAACAAGTGGCAGGATGGCGGTTGATAACTAATGCAGTACACGAACAAGGGGGCAGAATTTTCTTGCAACTTTGGCATTCTGGGAGAGTTTCTCACTCAGCTTTACTTAATGGAGAATTGCCAGTTGCTCCCAGTGCGATCGCAGGGATTGGCTCACTCCACACACCCATAGGTAAAGTATCGTTGGAAACTCCCCGCGCTTTAGAAACTCCAGAAATTACTGAAATTGTCGAGCAATTTCGCAAAGGTGCCGAAAATGCCTTGGCAGCTGGTTTTGATGGGATTGAACTTCACGGTGCATTTGGCTATTTAATCGATCAATTTCTCCAAGATGGCTCGAACCAGCGCACAGATGAGTATGGCGGTTCAATAGAAAAGCGTAGCCGATTCCTCTTAGAAGTTGTGGAAGCAGTTGCTAGCGTTTGGGGTGCAAACCGGGTTGGGATCAAACTTTCGCCAAGTAACACTTTTTATGGAATGCATGACTCCAACCCTCAAGAAACTTTTAGTTATGCTATCAATGCTCTTAACCCCTTTGGACTTGCCTATCTTCACCTGATGGAACCGAACGAAGTCGATTTAGCAACCCGCGAAGTCATGAACCCAGTTACACCCTACTTTCGGCAAATATTCCAAGGTACTTTGATTACTAATGGTGGCTACGATCGCCAAACAGGAGATAGCATTCTTGCTAGTAGCAATGCAGATTTAGTTTCTTTTGGCAAGTTATATCTTGCTAATCCTGACTTACCAAAACGCTTAGAACTTAACGCCCATTTGAACGCTCCAGATCCAAAAACATTTTATGCCCCTGACGCTACAGGATACACCGACTATCCATTTTTAGAACTTCAGACAAATTAAAGCAATCATAGTCATCTCTAAATCAAAAATATAATTTGTCAGTTGTACCATTTTTCGGTTTTATAATTGTCCAAGTAGGAAAACACAGCCGTGCTAGCTTCTGATTAAAACGGATTGCTGAATATGGGATGACATTTGTATAAAGTATTTATAACTTATACAAATAACGGCTGATTATCCGGTTGTAGAGTCTGTGCTTTTGCACTAAATATCACTTATCAGGCATTAAAAAATTATGGATTTGTCTAACTTTACTACACTTCAAAACTTAGAAGCTGCCTTTGGTGGCGAATCGATGGCAAATCGTAAGTATCTGTTTTTCGCAGATGTAGCGCGTCAACTTGGGTTTACAGACTTGGCGAAACTTTTTAAAGAAACAGCAGATCAAGAAACTGAACACGCTTTTGCACATTTTAAGTTACTACATCCAGAACTTGTGGTAGAAGATGCAGCTGCTTTAACTGATGAACAAAAGCGGGAAATTGTATCTCGCTGTTTATCTTTGGCAATTGAAGGCGAGACTTACGAATATACTACAATGTATCCAGATTTTGCCGCAGATGCCCAACGCGATCGCGACAATCCAGCAGCTGAAGAATTTCTCAAACAAGCTCAAGAATCTACCGATCATGCCAATACATTTCGAGAAGCTGCTCACCGTTTTGGCTTGTTAAAATTCATCGAAAATTACCACGCCGATCGCTACGCTGAAGCCTTAGAAGTATTAAATGGAGGACAAGCAGCAACTAGAGTTGCTGGTGAAGAACCTAAAACTCGGAAATGGATTTGTAAACAATGCAGCATGATTTACGATCCCGTTGCTGGCGATCCTGATTCGGGAATTGCACCTGGTACACCTTTTGAAGAAATTCCTGAAGACTGGGAATGTCCGATTTGCGGTGCTAGCAAAAAAACCTTTAAACCATTTGAGGAAAAAGTTGCAGCTTAAGACGACAATCAATTAGGCAATTTTTTTTAGCATATAAACGCGAAGCGTCTCTTGAGATGCTTCGCGTTCATCATTATTTATACACAGGGTTTGATCGTGCATTTACCAGAAGATAACAACCAATCTGATTGCACTTGTAGGTAATTTAGTTGAAGGTAAATATTTTTTATGTTTTTATAAATAGTTCAAAAGAGGATCTGCGCTTGCTGTGTAGATTACCTCAATATGAAGTAGAAGGTGTCTAATGCTGTACAAAATCTAACGTATTCACAGTGATAGAATGATTACAACAGTATAATTAAGCAATTTTTGAATACGTAATAACGCTATGAAGTTAGAGGATACTTCTCTTGAGTGGGCGCTCAAGCATCTGACAAGATATTACGACAGTGATTTTTACCCCAAGTCATTTGAGTTCGAGGCGATCGCCTATTATTGGGTACAAGTAAAAAATTATATACTGAACTTGGAGTTGCTAGACTATACGCCCAGAACCCCTTTTGCTTCGCTAGCATTCAAAGTAAATAGAACATTTCGTGTTGTTCATCAACTTGATCCAGTAGACGCCCTTATCTTTACGGCTCTTGTTTATGAAATTACTCAGATTATAGAAGATTATCGTATTCCAGTTTGCGATAGAATTGCTTGCTCCTACAGGATTAAAACAGATGTTAATGGGTCTTTTTTTGAAAAAGACGACGATGGGTGGACAAATTATATCGAGAAATCAGACGAGCTTGCTAATTCCTACCCTGATGGCTTTGTGTTACTTTGCGACATTACCGACTTTTATAATCAAATATACTTACATCGAATACAGAATATTGTCTCTGAAGCGGGCAGTAGTCCCTATTATGAACATGCAACAGTTTTAGAAAAATTTTTGATGGGTCTAAATACTAACACATCACGAGGCATACCTGTTGGGCCTATGGCTAGCATGGTTTTGGCTGAGGCTATTATGGGCGATATTGATAAGAAAATTGCAACTTTCACAAGAGATTTTACCCGGTGGGTTGATGATATTCGGATCTTCTTTTCTAGTAAGGAACAGGCTCAATTTTTATTGCACGAGCTAACGCGATATTTATACACTTCTCATAGACTTGTGCTTTCGGATCATAAAACACAAATTATTACTGTAAATGAGTTTAGGAGAAAGTACCACAAAAGTCAGGAAAAAATCGAAAAGGAAGCTGTATTAGAACGATTTGCAGGGTATCTACATGAGAAGAGAATAAAATTAAGTAATCCTTATCCTTCGATACTTGAATCCAATGATAAAGAGGCAGCTATTAATTTTGAAATGCTAGAAAGTGATGAGAAATTCAAAATTATAACGGCTGCATACGAAGAGCTTTTCGTAAAAATTATAGGAGCAGAATACCTTGATTTAGGGCTAACAAGATATCTTCTTAGACAAGCAACTAGCTACCGATACCGCAATTTAGTCCCCATAGTCTTAGACAATTTTGAAACTTTGCTACCTGTTATTAGGGAAGTAGTTATATACCTTAATCGAGTACTTTCTGAGAGGCAGGTACAAAACTACAAAAATAAATTTGAACAGATTTTAACTCAAGAATATCTTGCTTTGCCTTATATCAATATTTGGGTGTTTAACCTTTTTCAAAACGAACACTTTAACAAAATAATATTATCCATCGATTATGGCTCAATCAAAAGAGTTCGAGAGAAAGCGTTAATTGCAAAACGTAAAAGAGATACAACATGGGTGAAAGATCACAAAGACGGTTTGGATGTCCTTGGCCCTTGGGATAAAAGAGCTATTCTATATGCCGCAACAGTTTTATCACCTGATGAAATGACTCACTGGCTTAATCTAGCTTCAGCACGAGGAGATATCCTTGATAAAGCAATTGTAGCCTATTTACGCAGCAAGAATAAGCCTTAATTTTAAATGATTCTTTCCAACACTGGATATAGAAGTTGCCCGTAGAAACCATATATGTATGAGGATATGCCGAAGGCTTTACGCTGCGCTAACGTAATTCGTTTAGGAAGTAAGAGTCTTCTCAATGCGACGGTCAGGAATCAGCCACATGATTGCGACTAAAACGTACAATGCACAAGCAAACCATGAGTTGACAAAGGCAAGTGGAATTCCCACAGCATAGACAACTACTGATATTTTTCCTTTGAAGTCTTCACCAACTGCGATCGCTAGAGTCGAATCTTTGCCGTGGTGAGAAATCAGGGTGCGGGTCAGAATGAAGTAAGCGATCGCATTCAACAACAACACCGTACCATAAAGGGCAACAGGCATGGCGGCAAAGTGATTTTCGCCCATCCAACCAGTGACGAAGGGGATTAGCGACAACCAAAACAGCAGATGCAAATTCGCCCAAAGGATACGCCCATTAACCTGTCGGACTGCTTGTAGTAGGTGATGGTGATTGTTCCAGTAGATGCCGATATATATAAAACTCAACACATAGCTCAGAAATACTGGGATTAGTGGACGTAGCGCGGCTAAATCGAACCCATGCGGCACTTTGATTTCCAGCACCATGATAGTGATAATGATGGCAATCACCCCATCGCTGAATGCTTCTAATCTCCCTTTTCCCATGTACGCATTCCTTTTCTATTTATTTAAAAGTAAGTTGTGAGACTCTGTACTTTATCGTATCAAGTAGCCGCTGTTGATGAAGATTCTCTGCAAGCGCAAAATCAAAATCTTTAATTCTCACTTGCCAATTTCCGCCGTAATTCCCGAATAGCAGCGCTAGTATTGCGCTCGTAGGCAATTTTCAAAGACTCTGTGACTACTTCTGACACATTGATGTTAGGGAAATAACGGCTATTGGTTTCAACAGTGTAGATATCGCCCTGCAATCTGTAAATTACCAGCTGGTTTTTCCTAAACAACCAAACTTCTGGTACTCGATAATGTAGGTAGTCATTAACATCGGTATAGCTGGTGATGTCTATTTCCACCACTAAATCAGGTGATGGATCGACACCCCAATTAATTCGATCTTTACCTGCGATCGCTTCCCAGTTTTCAATATAAAAACAGTAGTCTGGTTCTATACCACTTTTCTGTGGTAGTTCCATTGTGATTGGGGTAAAAGCCTCGTATTCTCGTCCCAAACAATCGAGCAAAACTTTGACTACATCTGCAATTACACTTACTTTAGGCCCATATTCTGGTAGCGGTGCCATCAAGAGAATTTCTCCATCTCGATATTTAATACGAGGCGAGGAGCGATCGCCTAGTTGTTCATTGAGTGCTTGATAATCTTGCCAACTTCCAGGTAGGCGTACTACCGCACCTGGGGGCAAATGGATTGTATCGGGTGTGACAACAGCAAACATACAACTGAACCTCCACCTCAACTGTAATATTTTAAATATCAATTGCTGCGGCTGAAAAATACAGCAGCTATAACAATTAAACCTAAAAGTGCTATAGGAACCCAGAGATTAGGGACATCCGATAAACTCATAAATGACTTCCAAATAAATATGATATATGAGGCAGATTGCAATAGACAGTTGCTACTTGATAAATCAACTTTTAAGTAAGCCTTCTTTTAACTTCCTCAGCTAGATTTTCTAGTAGTACTTCTACTTGTTCGCCTGTTTTCAAATCTTTGAGCGATGACTTTTGTGCTGCTGCTTCTTCAGAACCAATAATTACGCAAAATTGAATTCCTTGCTTCTCTGCTAATTGAAATTGTTTACCCAAGGGACGCTTATCAAAGTTCGTTATGACATTAATTCCCGCCTGACGCAGACGTTGAGAAACTTTTAAATAAGTAGGCATTAAATCTTCCTGCATATTCACTACCATCACTTGGGCTGGTGTAGCAGCTAAGGTATTTAGAATACCAGCTTTTAACAAACGACTAATTAAGCGAGTTAAGCCGATAGAAATACCGACACCAGGCATTTTTTCGCCCAAGAAGACCCCGACTAATTCTTCATATCTACCGCCAGAACATATACTACCTAAAGCTTCATGTCCTAATAGAGTTGTTTCGTAAACTGTGCCAGTATAGTAATCAAGACCACGGGCAATGGATAAATCAATACAGAAACGATTTTCGGCAACTCCAAGATTACGCACTCCAGTAATTACCGTTTCTAATTCGCTAACTCCTAAACTCAATTGCTCAGTTTCTAGCAGATTTTGGGCAAGGTGCTTGAGCTTATCTAAGACTTCATCAACGGAACCGTCTATTTTGATAAATTCAATGATTTTTTGCGCCTGCTCTACTGAAATTCCTTCTTTTTCTAAATCTTGTTTGACTTTACTTTCACCAATTTTTTCTAGAGTGTCAACAATACCAATACAAGATTTTATCTGATTTTCGGCAATACCCAATGATTTAAAGAAACCAGTCAGAACTTTTCGGTTGTTGATGCGAATTAGAAAATCACCAATATTAATTGCTTCAAATATCTCAGTGATAATTGCAGGCATCTGAGCATCATAGAGCAAACTGAGTTCGCGACGCGCAACTACATCAATATCGCACTGGCGGAACTGACGAAAACGCCCATCTTTTGCCCGTTCTCCCCGAAAAACTACATCGGTTTGATAACGAGCAAAGGGAAAGGTTAATTCATTCAGATGACGGGCAATATACGCTGCTAAAGGAACTGTTTGATCGAACTTTAAAGCTCTGGCTTCCGAACCAGTTTCACCCGATTTATCTCTCTCGGCTTGTCGATTTGGTGGCAATATGGGATTGATTCCATAAATGATATTATCGCCTTGATTACCTTTAGCTTGTAGCACTTCTAAACGTTCTACAGCAGGTGTTTCGATGGGCGTAAATCCATAGCTTTCAAAAACTCTACGGATGATATCTAGCAAATATAATTCTAGACGCTTTTCGCTAGGAAGAAATTCTGGAAACCCGCTAGGGGTAGAAAAGTTTATTTTGTCACCTTTGGCCATGCGTATACCTTACTAAGTTGAAATTTGAGATGAGAGTTATATCATGTCTAGTTGATTACTGAAACCCCTGACAGATTTTACTCCTATGTCTATTTTATTCGTTCTTCTTGCACCAATGTACGTTGATAAAGTTGATCGTTCTTAAACCAATGCCAGGTACGGAAACGATAGTTATTGCAAGGACTGAGGTAAATCACTTCATACAAGTAAGCACTCGGAGCCTTCTTAAAAGTAAATCGGAACATAATAGTTGCATCGTCTACTTCCCAAGCATTACCCTTAAGGCGTTCAGTGTCAAACCATACTTTTTTATCTCGATATAAACCAGGAAAATGATGTTCTTCTTGTTTGCCATTAGGCCATTTATAGCGATTTATTTGGTAGTATGAATAAGGAGGGTTTTCAATAAATTTGCAGCTTAAATGAGAAGTATATTTATCTAAAATTTTTCCTTCTGTATCAACTAGTGTATAAGAACCAGACCACTCTCCTTCTTGACGGGCCATTAGGGGCATTTCTATTTTCATGATAGACATGTTAAACTCCTATTTCTATAAGCTTTATTAGAGACTATTATTTTTCTTGTTATGAATTATCTATTATCCCTTCAGTATTCTTGATTATTAAACCACCAGGGGTCACTCATTGAGTTAGTTTTTAATCAAAATAGCTTTTTTTGGCATGAACCGTTTCAGCGCCGCTGCACCCATACGTGACTGTCTCAAACCGGAGAATTTGAAAGCGTTTTTGTCTGCCTCATGCATGATGGCTGTGAGTCCAGCATCGTTGATACTAATAGCACCTGCATCTATCTGGTAGGCAACTTCTAAGGCTTCTGTTTCTGAGGCAAATACAGCAGCACTTAATCAGTGCGGGCACGATTGTTATTATCAGGACTAATATTCCTTCTCGAATAAGTGAGCTACAACTTAATTATGTTCGCATATTATGAGTAGAGAGTGGGGAAGGTTATCAAAGACAGCTTTATTAATCATCGCTGGCGTAAATTCTTTAGATAAACTGGCAAAACCAATACTACACGCTGCCATGACATCGCTGTGGCCGCCAAAAATTGAGAGAGTTTGCGTGGCTAGCGATCGCCTTACGATCTATCCAGTTGAGCAAATTCATATCTAGCAACCTTTTTGGCCTTTCTTATCCGTCGAACTCACGCTAATTAGTGCCGAAATCCTGACTGAAAATTCTGCAATGCAAAATTCTGTTTTTCTTCCAAGCGATGCCTGCGGCGGGCTACGCCTACGCGTTTGTCGTCGGCTTCTAATGTTCCGGTTAAACGGCTGCAAGTAACCTCTGTATCCACACAAATATCTTTCGCCAGTCCCGTCGCCTGCGATCGCTAGTTGACGGTTTTATTGTCCACGCCCTGGCTTGCAATCTGCAAAACCCAACGCCTCTGTGTCGAGAAAACTTGCGATTCTCTTTCAGAGACACTACGTGAACGCCATCTCAATAACTGCTTCGATTGGATATTCAATTTCAGTAGCACGAGCTATTAGAGCGGTACGAATTCGTTCAGGTAAGCATCCTAAAATAACTTCGGCATCATTGGGGGAAAGTTGCTTTTGGAGTTTGGCTTGCATCGCTTTACTACCCTTAGGTTGGAATTTGGACGTTGTAGGTAGGTTCGGTGGCTCTTGTTTAGATATCCTCTTTATCTTCGATCGCCTGTTGCTCATATTCTGTAATGATGCTCTGAATGTCATCTGCGGCAATATCAACTTGTTCAGATTTTGCATAAACAGTCAGTAAAATAATTCCCATTGCTGTCTTGACGTAGTAAATAAGACGATAGCCACCGCTTTTACCTTTTTGAATGTCGCTATTTCGGACTCTTAACTTGAAGATCGCATAACCAACCCCAGGTATTTGATCTCCTGGTAATTCTCCCTGTTCAAGTTGTTCGATGATGGGTTGTATATCATTCCGAATACTGCGATACTTCTTGGCAAGAGTGCGTAGATTTCGGTTGAATGTTGGCGAAACTTCAACTTGAATCAAAGGCCGATCAGTCATTTTCAAGCCCTTCCCAAAGTTGAGCTACCGGGATAGTTTGCCCGGTCATGGCTTCGTGCCAAGCTTGCCCGAAATCTGCTAAGACTTCTGCTTGAGATTGATCGTTTAGAATTTCTTCTTCTGGAATTAGAACAATAACTTCTACGCGGCTATTCTTATCTGTTATGAGAGGATAATCTAATGTTAACTGTCCTTGCTCATTAATCGTTGCCATGACTTTAAATGCTTTCATTGCTACTCCAATATGCTAAGTAGTAGTGGTTAGGTTAATGTCCAAGTGTTTTATGAACGAATGGACTTGTTTTGTGAACGAATAGACTTGTGTTCTGAACGAATGGACTTGTTTTGTGAACGAACAGACTTGTGTTCTGAACCAAAACCATCAAAATTCTTCCAGATGCTTTGATTATCGCGCACGAAACTGTGGCAGAGGCGATCGCCTCTAGTAAAATAGATATTTTGAACAAGATGCGAATGCGATGCCAACTCTTGGAGACGCTTTGCGTAGCTTGCTTCTTTAAAGGAGTACGGCGGCAAGCTACGCCATTGGTTACGCTAATCAGTTGCATAGTGACGATCGCATTGGTCACTCCCCATTTTCAAACCACCAAGGGTCATTAGTAGCATTAGTTTTAATCAAAATAGCTTTTTTTCGCATAAATCGTTTCATCACTGCTGCACCTATGCGTGACTGTCCCAAACCGGAGAATTTGAAGGGGTTTTTCTCTCCCTCATGCATGATGGCGGTGAGTCCAGCATCGTTGATACTAATAGCACCTGCATCTATTTGGTATGCAACTTCTAAGGCTTCTGTTTCTGAGGCAAATACAGCAGCACTTAATCCATAGATTGAGTCATTGGCTAAAGAGATTGCTTCACCTACTACAGAAAAAGGCATGACTGGCATAATCGGGCCAAAAGTCTCTTCAGTCATCACTTTCATGGAATGATTAACTTGGGTAAGCACTGTGGGACGACACCACCAACCCCCACCTAAATCCTCTATTACACCACCGCAATGAATTACTGCTCCTTTTTCCACTGCATCTAGAAGATGATCGCTAATGATGGCTGCTTGTCTTTCGGCAATAATCGGGCCAATTTCTCCACTTTCGACTGTGGGATAGGCTAGCTCAAGGCGATGTGCTTTGGCTACTAGTTGATGATAAAACTTTTCAAATATCGAGTCTGCAACGTAAATTCGCTCAATTGAGAGGCATGACTGCCCGGTGTTGACAACAGAACTCCACAAGATTGCTGAGGTTGCTAATTCTAAGTTGGCTGATTCTAAAACGATCGCTGGATCTTTTCCTCCTAATTCCAAAAAAGCTGGAATAAACTGTTTTGCAGCTGCTTGTGCAACTTTTCTCCCTGTGGCTACACTGCCTGTAAAACATACCAAATCTACATTTTCAATTAAAAGAGATCCGGTTGCACCTGCTCCTTCGACAAAAGTTAATACCTCGTGCAGTTTAGGAACAGTGTTGAGTGCTGTAATTAGTGGTGCTACAAAGCGGGGAGTGATTTCACTGGGTTTAACAATGACAGCACAACCTGCCAACAACGCCGGAATGGTATCAACAGTAGACAGTGACAGCGGAAAATTCCACGGGCTAATTACCCCAACTAAAGGATAAGGAACAGACGTTTGTTGCAAGGCAATAAAGGGAATGGCTGTATTTTTTGCCGATTCTTGCAGCAATTCCGGTGCTAACCGACACCAGCGATCGATGCTGGAGAGGAAGGAGTCTATTTCTAATACCGAGGCTGACAATCTTCCTGTATCATTTACCAAAGCTTCCGTGAGGCGATCGCGTCCAGATATTATCGCATCTTTCCACTGCTGTAAAGCTTCAATTCTCCCCTCTAAGCCCAACTGCTGCCAGCGAACTTGTGCCCTGCGCGTCCGCTTACATTGCTGTACCACCAACCTTGGAGGCGGCGGGATAATTACGTAATCAAATTTGCCAGTTCGGGGATTGCGGACTTCTATTGGTTTTGTCATTTGTCATTTGTCATTTGTCATTTGTTATTACTTGCTAATCCCCAATTCCCATTCCCAAATTCAAATCATCCCCAAGTTGGTGAAGCACTCAATGGTAGTTTGCTGTGTTTGCAGGAAGTGTTTGCGGTCTACTTCTCTTCCAGCATAGTATTAGCAGGGTAAAAGTGTGATTGGCGATCGCTTGTTTGGTTAATTGCATAACAAGTAACTTGCGATGCTAAAGCGCAGTACGATTCTAAATTAGTGGACATGGAAAATTGAGAGCCATAACAAATGACCAATGACCAATGACCAATGACTAATTTAGAGAATCCGATCGCCACCCCAGAGCGATCGCACAAGTTTATCTGTCAATTCCAAGCCAAACATCTGTGCGGCAAATTTATTACCTGGATCGCGTTCAGCACTGATACGGCGGAGTTCTAAATCACGAGCAGCTAAAGCTTCTCGTGCATCTTCTGGCACAGGTTCGGCTACATCTACCCAAGTTAACCAGCGATCGAGTGTTTCGCGTGCAAGTGTACGAGTTAGTTCGAGAGTTTCAAAAGTAGGTGCGCCTGTGTAACACAAGCTAACAGGCGATTGAAATAGACGAATATAAGTACTTTTGCTGGTAAATACCTTGAGCCGTGAATCTGATTGTAACTTTAAGAATGTTTGATTAACTGGCTCATAGTAGCGATCGAGATATGCCAAATCGGTTAAAAGCTCAGTTCTGGCAATGTAATCTATATAAAAGAAAATATTTCCATCTGGAAGTGTGCCAAACTCAAAGGCCAAATGAGGAACCTGAATATGGGACTTCAACCAAGTAGTGAGACGCATAGTACCAAAGTTTGATTTTTCCGGGTTTCCCAACCACGAATGCACTAGCCAGTCAATTTCTTCTCCAGAAAAAGCAGTCAGCGAACCTTTCATGTTGCCATCAAGACTGCTATATTGCTGTAAATTTTCTACAGAAGCGTCTGGATGTAACCGAAAACGAGCCTCTAATTTTTGGCGGAGTTCCTTTGTAATCTCCCACAACTGCTCAAATACAGCTTTATTATCTAAATCAGTTGGTTGCTGAGTCATGGTTTGAGTTTGCAGTTTTTTTATAAACTTCATATTTAGTTTGACACTTTCCGGTATCTAATTCGTTAGCGATCGGGACTTACGCACAAGTCACGGAAGATCAAACCACAGAGAACGCAGAGAACACAGAGGAATAAGAGTTAGAGAGCTTCAATTATTACTAATAGAAAATCCTCGACGCGTAGGTTTAATATTAGCTAACTCCACCTGAAAGCTTACTTTGTCCTTCATTTCCCCGCTTCTCGCTTCCAAAGTCCACTTACCAGGACGTAAATTCCAAAATAAAGAATTAGCTGAGTTTGTATCTAACTTTTCGCCATTTAACCACCACTCGACTGGTGCAGATTTATTTCCCGCTAGCTTAAATTCGAGTTTTTGCTGCGTTTCTTTACCAGGATAAACTAAAAATAAATCGCCATGATGCGGAGATAAAATTCTTAAATTGGTAGAAGTAAAATTTGACTGCTGTTGTTTTGCCAACCATTCATTATATTCTGGTGGCAAATTGAATTGATAGTCGCGTTCGTAATTACTTTTATCTTCAGGATAGAAATATTCTTGCACCACTGAGGTACAATCTGGGGTGGGTCGTAATCCAGAGATTGCACAAACAGGTAATTGCACTAAACCTTCTGGAGATGGAAAACCTGCTGGTTCTTGATGTTCGTGCAGATGTAACATAATTCGATTCCATAAAGGTGCTGCACCTGTCACACCTGAAACTTGTCGCATCGGTTCGCCGTTGAAGTTGCCTACCCAAGTAGCGACGGTGTAATCTGTAGTGAAGCCAACAGTCCAAGTATCCCGAAAATTGGAAGAAGTGCCAGTTTTAACAGCAACAGGAAAGGGTAAATTTAACACCGAGTCTACACCAAATGCTGTTGCACGAGCATAGCTGTCACTGAGTATGTTGGTGATTAATTGCCAGATTGTGTGATTAAGGAGTGGGGAGTTTGTAGAGACGCGATTCATCGCGTCTGTAGGGATTGGGGAATTGGAAAATGTGCTTACTAAAGAAATCGCCTCTCCTTGTCGTGCTATGGTTAAGTATGCACGGGCTAATTCCCAGAGACTGACTTCGCCACTACCTAGAGTCAAACCTAAACCATAATGTTCTGGAGTTTGATTGAGGTGTTCAAATCCCAGTTGATGCAGTCGTTCTAAAAAAGTTTCCACACCAACTTTTTCTAACACCTTTATTGCAGGTACATTTAAAGAATTTGCTAAAGCGATTCGCACCCGCACAGGGCCAAGAAATCTTTCGGTGTAATCTGTGGGGCTGTAAAGTTTCGCGCCGGGAATTGCATAATGGGCGGGTACATCTGCCAAAATGGTATTTGGGCGAATTAAACCTTTTTCTAAAGCTAATTCATAAACAAAAGGCTTGAGGGTAGAACCTGGTTGACGTAGTGCTTGCACTCCATCATTGCGTCCCAGTTTAGCTTCATTAAAGTAATCAGGTGAACCGACATAAGCCAAAACTTCACCAGTGTGGTTGTCAATCACCAACGCAGCAGCATCATGGACATTGTTAGCGGCTAGGGAAGAAATTACCTGTTGTACCTGTGCTTCCACAAACTGCTGTAAAGGGCGATTTATAGTTGTGCGGATGGGGAAATTTTGTTCTGTTTGCGTTTTATCAAACTGATTGGCTAACCAAAATAAAAAGTGTGGTGCAGCGATAATTCCCCCTTGGCGAGACTGAAACACAACCTTTTCGGTGTGTGTTCGGGTTGCGATCGCACCACTAATATACTTTTCCTGTACCATCCGATTAAGGACGTATTTTTGCCGCTGCTTCAGCCGTTCCCAATGTTCGTAAGGATTAAAGTATGTGGGATTATTGGGAATAGCAGCCAACAAACTAGCTTGAGCAAGATTCAATTCACTAGCTGGAATGGAAAAATAAGTCTGTGCGGCGGCTTCCACACCATATATATTCCCGCCCATTGGTAGCCGATTGATATATGCAGCCAGAATTTCATCTTTGTTCATCCCTGCTGCTAACCGCCAAGCTAGCCAAATTTCACTCAGTTTACCAGAGAAGCTGCGCGGCACTGGATCTAACATCCGCGCTAACTGCATGGTAATTGTAGAAGCGCCAGAAACAATTCTTTTGGCGTGCATGGCTTCTTTGCTGGCGCGGATAACAGCTTTCATATCCAACGCCCCATGATGGTAAAAGCTGGCATCTTCGGCGGCTAAAATCGCATGGATAAACTGGGGCGAAACCTGATTTAGTGGTACTACTGATGTATGCTCTTGGTCGCGGGTGAGCAATGTTCCTAATGGTAAACCATTGCGATCGCTAAATTGCATTGCCAACTGATTTTGAGCAATATCTGCGGCACGAATGGGCGCAAAATAAGGTAGTAAGCGTACCACCAGACAGATTAGCAGCACAGCCAGGATAACTTTACTACTGTGCTTAAGTTTGAGTAGCGATCGTAAAATTAGTTTCATCAGGGAATCCCCTGTCCAAGAAAACCTACCTTAATTTTGACGCAGCGATTACATCTATATCAGTCAATATGTCAAATCCTTAATAATTTATTTGAAATCACTTAGCAGATGTAAATTAATATTTGCAGAAGTTAAATACTTATTAATTAGTTAAGAATTGTAGTGATTTTTTGGAACAATTACACTAGATTGGTTATCTATGTAAATAAACATAGTTAAATCCAAAGTCTGAGTAAAAAATAGTCGTCTGCATCCCTTATTAATCTTGCCATTACCAAGTAAATCAGGTAATGCAAGCTTTTGCCTGCTATAATTTGTGAATTTTTTATTTTGAATTACTAAAAAATATGATTATCAAATTTTTACTCAGTTCTTATCGTAAAATTCTCTATCTCTTTCTTAACGTCATTAGCGGTTTGTTAAAAAAAATTAGTCATTTTTCACGCCAGAAGAGAAAAATACAATTTATTCTTCTCTTCACATTCATGCTAGTGATGACAGGATGTAATTTCTTTAGTATCAATTCAAGTAAAGAACAACTTCCAGCAGTATCCTCACTCACACCACCAAAATTACCAGACTGGATTGAACAAATAAGTCCCATTGGAGATGCAAAACCCCTCAACCAAATCCGCATCCGTTTTAAAGAAGCTTTAATCCCAGTTGAAAGTCTTGATAGTCCAGAACAGCAAAACATATTACAAAAATTTGCCCTTTGGCCGCCTTTACCCGGTCAATTTCGCTTTTTAACACCACGCATGGTGGGATTCCAAGCTGAAAAAGCATTACCAATAGCGACGAGGTTTCAAGTTACTCTGAAAGCAGGTTTAGCCGATTTAAAAAATCATCGCCTAGACAAAGATTTACCTTGGACTTTCAACACTGAATCCATTAAATTAACTAATTTACCTGGTGTCAATCCCATAGAGAAAGCTGATATCGAACCAATTGCTTTACAACAGAAGTTACAGTTTACTTCTAATGTAGAATTGGATTTAGCTTCTGTACAAGAACATTTACAGCTAATTCCCGAAGGTAAAAGTAAAGGTACAAATTTTAAAGTTGAATTAAACAAAGAAGAAAAACCATTAAAAAATGAAGAAGATCCTTTAGAAAAATTTGACCCTTCAGCACGTAATTGGATTTATAATCTCATCCCACAGCAAAATCTGGAAAAAGCAACCAGTTATCGCTTAGTATTTTCTCCCGGAATACGTCCTGCTTATGGCAATCTAGCGACAGAGAAAGAATTTGCTAGTAAATTAGCAACTTATTCGCCTTTAGCATTTCAGAAAATTAACTATTACGGACAGCCGGATTCAGGCGGAACATTTGGACGATTTGTTAAAGGCAGCCCGCAGCTAGAATTTAATAACATTTTATTAGCAGATTCAGCTAAAGAAAACATTACTATTAATCCAGCACCCAAAGAAATTTCGAGAATTTTGGAAGTTAATGATGAAGATAAAATTGTCGGGATTAATCCTTATGCGCTAGAACCTGCCAAGACTTATACAATTACTATCGGCGGAAATCTCAAAGATAAGTTTGGGCAAACTTTGGGTAAACCTGTCACCCTTAAATATGACACTGGAGATTTAGCTGGGGATATTTGGGTACCATCAGATTTGAATATTTTCCCTACAAGTAAAAATTTACAGCTAAATATTAGTACGGGAAATTTGCCAGAATCTAAATATAAAGCCGCTTATCGAGTAGTTAAACCGACAGATTTAGTTTATTTTAATAATAGTAGTGATTTATTACCACAACCTTCTGAATGGCAAAGCTTTAAGGTATCGGTTAAGAAAAATCAATCAGTTGATATTGCTGTTCCTCTGCGGGAAAAAATAAATTCTACTACCGGCATGTTAGCTTATGGAGTCCAAGCCCGCACGAATAAATATCAAGAGAATGGGAAGGAACTGTGGCGCGAACCTACGACTTATGGCATGGTTGAATTGACAAATTTGGGCGTATTTACTCAATGGTTTCCTGAGTCAGGGTTAATTCGTGTCAATCATCTTACAGATGGTTCGCCAGTTCAAGCGGCTGCTGTTGAAATTTATCAATCAAAATTACAAGCAAAATCTCGTCCAGAACCAGTACCTTGTGCAACAGGTAAAACTGATGACAATGGAATTTTTAGAATTGTTCGTGAAGGATTACAAAAATGTTATTCTGGCAATGAAAGCTCTAGTAAATCACCACAGTTATTAGTAATTGCCCGTGAGAATCAAGATTGGGCATTTGCTAGAACTGAAGAATATAGCGGTGTTTATGGCTACGGTATTGATGCAGGTTGGCAAGATAAGAAGCCAGAATCACGCGGGGTAATTTTCTCAGATAGACAGTTATATCAACCAGGAGAAAAAGCTTGGTTGACTGGTTTTGCAGACTATTTACAAAATGGTGCGATTCAGCAAGATAAAAATGCTGCTTACCAATTAACTTTGGTAAATCCCGACGGGCAAAAAACCAGCTTAGGTACGCAAACCACAAATGAATTTGGCAGTTTTTCTCTGGAACTGTCAATCAAAACTACTCAGCGCTTAGGCTACTATACAATCCAGGCGAAAGGTAAAAATGGACAAGAAATTTCTGGAGAGTTTCGGGTAGCTGAGTTTAAGCCACCCAACTTTAAAGTGGAACTTAACTTAGATAAAGAATTTGCATATATTGACGAGAAAGTTAATATTAATGCTACAAGTAATTATTTGTTTGGTGCGCCTGTAGAAGGTGGAGAAGCAAAATATTTTATTACTCGCCAGCAGGCTGATTTTGTGCCTAAAGGTTGGGAGGGATTTACTTTTGGTAGGCAATGGTTATGGCCGGAGGAAACCCCTACTATATCTACTGATGTATTGCAAACTAATGCCCAACTAGATGCTAATGGTAAAAGTAGTCAAACTGTAAATGTGGCAAATGATTTACCATATCCGATGACTTACCAAGTAGATGTGCAAGTTGCAGATGTTTCTAATCTATCTGTAGCGAATTCCAAAACATTTACAGCCTTACCGAGTAATCGCCTCATCGGACTAAAAAGTAATTTCATCGCTGATGCTGGTAAGGCTTTTCCTGTTGAAGTGATTGTTACTGACCCTACAGGAAAAGCAATCACAGGTCAACGGGTGCGTTTGGAATTACAACAGATTAAATATAGCAGCGTTACGCAGTTGGTGGAAGGTAGTCAAACTCCAAAAAATCAAGTTGAATATAAAACGGTAGGACAAGGTGAAATTACATCTGCTAGCAATCCGCAATCGGTAAGTTTAACAGCACCGGAATCTGGTTCATACAGGATTAGAGTTAATTTTAGTGATGCAAAAGGTGAATTAAGTGCCACAGATTTACAAATTTGGGCAACTGGAGAAAATCCAGTATTTTGGGGTTCTAAAGAAAAAGATGTCTTAGAAATTAAATTAGATAAAAAAGAGTTTAAACCTGGTGAAACTGCTACTGCAATAATTCAATCTCCTTATCCAGATGCAGAATTGTACTTTGCTGTAATTAAAGATAAACCCCTTTATCAGCAGATAATAAAAGTTCAGGGAGGCGCGCCACAAATTCAGTTTCAAGTTACGCCAGAAATGCTGCCAAATGCAGCCATTGAAGCTGTATTAGTTAGACAAGGTAAACCCATAAACCAAGTGGAAGCGGGAAGTTTAGATAACTTGGTGAAGATTGGTTTCACACCTTTTAAAGTTAATTTAGAAGATAAGTATTTAAAACTGCAAGTTAAGCCAGTGCAAGCATCATTAGAACCTGGTGCAGAAGAAACGGTACAGCTAGAACTGAAGGACAATCAAGGCAATCCCGCCAAAGGACAGTTTACAGTCATGGTGGTAAATGAAGCGGTGTTACAACTTTCTGGTTATCGTCCGCCAGATTTGGTAGATACAGTTTATGCAGAACAGGTAATACCTACCCGCTTTAACGATAATCGCGCGGATGTTATATTACAAGCACAAGATGTAACTAAACCGAAAGGTTGGGGTTATGGCGGTGGTTTCTCAACTGGTGCAGCAAATACTCGCACTCGCACCGATTTTCAAGCCTTAGCTTACTACAACGGTTCTGTGCTTACCGATGCAAATGGGAATGCACAGATAACCTTTAAACTCCCGGATGACTTAACTACATGGCGAGTGATGGCTGTGGCCACTGATGGAAATCTGCGTTTCGGGAATGGGGAGGCGACGTTTATCAGCACCAAACCATTGCTAACTAATGCCATCTTGCCACAGTTTGCCCGTCCAGGCGATCGCATTCTCGCTGGCTTATCTGTAACTAACAACACTGGGAATACAGGAAATCTCTCAATTAATGGCGAACTTAGCGGTAATGTGAAGTTTGCTGAGAAAAACCCCACAGCGACTTCTTTGCAAACCAAAGCTGAATCCGCAACTCACGCTTATCGTTTTCCCATGCTGGCGGATAGTGTGGGAACTGGTAAAGTTCGCTTTACGACTCAGCTAAATGGTACAGCCGCAGATGCTTTTGAAGTACCTTTGGAAATTAAGCCAATTGAAATTATAGAACAAGTGGTTGAATCTGGCGTCACTGAAAAACAGGTGAAGATTCCCTTAAATGTTGATAAAAATACCTTTCCTGATGCGGGAGGTTTAGATATTCAGTTGGCGAGTACTTTGATTCCAGAAATTAAAGCACCAGCAAAGCAGGCTGTAGAAGATAATGATTTACCATTTACAGAACCGGCGGCGAGTCAATTAATAATTGCTGCTAATTTGCAAATTATTGCACAGAAATATGGTCAGACATTTACAGAATTTAATCCTAGCCAACAGGCAAGTCAAGCAATTGAAAAATTACAAAAACTCCAAATAGCTGATGGTGGTTTTGCTGCTTTCCCCGGACAAGAAAAATCTGACCCTTGGGTTTCTTCCTATACGGGTGAATCTTTGGCTAAAGCTAGTCAGGTGTTCCCTAATTTAGTCGATTCTGCAATGGTGTCTCGCCTGAAAGCCTATTTACAAAAAGTTCTAGCAAACCCCGGAGAATATGACTTTTGCAAACAACTACTCTGTAAAAGGCAACTGCAACTTAATGCTTTAATCTCATTAGCAGAATTGGGAGATAAACGCAATACTTTCCTCGCAGATATTTATGAACAGCGCAATAATTTTGATGTAGCAACTCAAATTAAACTAGCGCGATACTCATCTCAATTCCCAGAATGGCAAGATGAATCTCAACAATTAGCGAACAAACTGCAACAGAATGTTTATGAAACTGGCCGCACAGCAGTTGTGAGTTTACCAACTAGTTGGGGATGGATGAGTTCATCTACTACGACGCAAGCGCAAGCTTTACGCTTATTTATTGCCAAACAAAGTAAACCCGAAGTTATAGATAAATTATTCCAAAGTCTTCTGGCATTGCGACGGAATGGTACGTGGCAAACCAACTATAATAATGCCCAAGCTTTAACAGCTTTGGTAGATTATAGTCAACTGCAACCCACACCACCTAATTTTGTTGCCACAGTGGAATTAGCTGGTAATAAGTTAGGAGAAAATCAGTTTAATGGCTATCAAAATCCCAGCTTACAGCTAAATGTGCCGATGAATAAATTACCTCGCGGGCGTAATGATTTAACCCTGCAAAAATCAGGTAATGGCACTTTACACTATCTGGTTGCTTATAATTATCGCTTGCAAGGTAATCAACCAGGCAGGTTTAACGGACTACGCATAACACGAGAAATTAGTCAAGTAAATAAAGAGAAAGTTTTGCAAAAAACAGGTCTTTATGCTTTCGATAAACCCTTGACTTTAGCATCTGGACAAGTGTTTGATATTGGTTTAGAAATCATCGCCGATCGTCCTGTGGATCATTTGGTGATAAAAGATCCCCTACCATCAGGTTTTGAGGCTGTGGATGCGAGTTTTCAAACTGCTACAGCTGCATTACAAGCAAAAGCCGATAGCTGGGAACTTGGTTTTAAGAATGTGTACCGCGATCGCATTATCGCCTACGTCGACCATCTGGAACCAGGAGTTTATAGCTTGCATTACTTAGTCCGTTCTGTGACACCTGGTACATTTTCTTGGCCTGGTGCAGAAGTTCACTTGCAATATGCACCAGAAGAATTTGGGCGTACTGCTGAGTCTACATTAATACTGGAGGATGGGAAGTAATTATTTATGCCATCTTTGGCTACAACAAATCTAAAAATCTTTCCAAGTCTATACGGGCCTGCTTTAAAATCTTAGCTAGGGTGGAACGCTTAACTGGGCGGTGAGCTGGAACAGTTAATTTTAAGACTTCATCCGGTATGCTTTTTTCCAATCTAATGTGACTACCTCGCTGGCGTACAACTATCCATCCATCCCGTTCTAAAGCAGCGATAATCTGAGTGTAAGGTAAATTGGGAACTTTGCTCACAGTACCAATTCCCTGACTATTACGCCTTCTTGAGTAATCCATTCATCTTCCAATGGCTCAAGGTAAAGTTCTATTGCTTCTTGGATATTCTCTAATGCTTCTTCTAATGTTTCTCCTTCACTGATACAACCAGGAAGTGAGGGAACATGGACGGTGTATCCGCCTTCGTCACTGGGTTCTAATACAACTCTGAGTTTCATAACTTGACAATAAAGTTACTTTTTTATTTTCAATGATTTATGGCGATCGCACTACCATTACTGAGAGAAGAGTAGGCGATCGCTTTTTTATTGTGCATTTTTGCAAGATATCGCATTATCGCCTACGCCGGCCACTTCAAACCTGGAGTTTATAGCTTGCATTACTTAGTTTGTTCTATGACACCTGGGACATTTTCTTGGCCTGGTGCAGAAGTTCACCTGCAATATGCGCCAGAAGAATTTGGGCGTACTGCTGAGTCTACATTAATACTTGAGAATGAAAAGTAATTATTTATACTACTTTTAGCTACAACAAGTCTAAAAATCTTTCCAAGTATATACTCAAATTTTAGCTAAGGTAGAAGGCCTAACCAGCCGATTTGGTTTTTATGAGCGCAGGAAACGCTCATATAAGACTCTTTCTTAACAAGTGTACTTACGTAAAAGCTGCGCTTATTACATAGAAATATTGAAATTAAAGTAAAAATCAATAACAGTAAATTAGCTGGTTACAATTTAGCGTTAGCCTCAATACGATATAACACAATACACCTAAAACCCTGATGTAGAGGTGAGATTTATCGCGTGTGTTCAAAGGCCAATTATCTACACACTCTTAACTAAACCTGCAATATCCAAATTAGACATTATTTGCTATTCAAATAGTGGGTTTTGAGCTAATGATTATCAAAAAAGTTTTGAGAATTTAACAATCAAACTTTGAGCAGATTACCTTCCTACAACAAAATGGGTAAGTTACTTCTGCTTGAATATTAAACATTGAAAATCAGCACAATTAAAAATGCAACAAGTACTAGCATTGATTGAACAAAAAAAACAAGAATTTGCTCAAGTGCCATTGTTTAATTTTATGCAAGATAAAAGTATAAATCCCAGACAAAGGTTAGCTTGGGCACCATGTGCTGCTCAT
This sequence comes from Nostoc sp. DedQUE08, assembly GCF_034530895.1. Classification (NCBI taxonomy): domain Bacteria; kingdom Bacillati; phylum Cyanobacteriota; class Cyanophyceae; order Nostocales; family Nostocaceae; genus Nostoc; species Nostoc sp. DedQUE08. The sequence continues at coordinate 119,067 of NZ_JAVRCD010000017.1, read as the reverse complement.
TTTATTATGAATTTTGGAGAACTGAATAAGTATTTTTTGCGAGTAGAACCAACAAACGATCCAATTCAAACATTAATTAACAAACATACTTATGAAGATGACCATCATTGGCTGTGGTTTCTGGAAGATTTGAAGAATCTAGAATTTGACAAAACCTTGCAATTTAGTGATGCATTGAAATTTCTTTGGAGTGAAGAAACTCAGAATGCTCGCTGGTTGAGCTATCAACTCTATCGATATACTTTGCAAGCTACTCCTATTCAAAAATTAATCCTCATTGAAGTTACCGAAGCAACAGGTAATATAATGTTTTCTATAGCAGCAGAGATTGGCAAAGAAATTAAAGCAATTACTCAAAAATCATGCCGATATTTTGCAGATTTCCATTTGGATGTTGAAACTGGTCACATCACAGGTTCATCTGGAATAGAGCAATTGTTACAAGATATTCAACTATCAGAAGCAGCGCAACAAGAAGCTTTTGAACTAGTTGAAAACTTATTTACAGTTTTTACCCAATTTACAAACGGTCTTTTGGTATATGCCAAAAACCATAAAATTGAGCAACTATTGAAAACTGCATAAATTAATCAGCAAATTTATTGAAATTGAAAATTAATACCTAATTCAAGCCTGAAGGAGAAATTTTACTATGTCACAGCACGTACAAAATGTTGTAATTGTCGGTGGTGGTTCAGCAGGTTGGATGACGGCAGCTTATTTGAGCAAAGCCTTGAAAAAAAATGTTCAGATTACCTTGGTAGAGTCTTCTAATATTACAAAAATTGGAGTTGGCGAAGCAACTTTTAGTAGCATCAAGTCATTTTTTGATTTTCTGGGATTACAAGAGTATGAATGGATGCCAAAATGCAATGCTACTTATAAAATGGGGATTAAATTTGTTGATTGGAATTCCGATCGCAGACACTTTTACCACCCTTTTGAAAGATTTGATTTTATTTATGGATTCAGTATCTCTGAATGGTGGTTAAAACTTAAGAGTGCCAATGAGGCATTTGATTATTCCTGCTTCATGGCACCGACGCTGTGCGATCGCCAAAGGTCTCCGAGATATCTTAATGGCAAAATCTTTGATGACAGAGTAGAACATTTATTCTCAGAGAAACATTTTTCTGAAAAAAATCTCATTACACTTGCTGATGCCGAAGGGCAATATCCTTACGCCTACCATTTTGATGCAAATCTAATTGCTAGATTCTTGAAAGATTATTCAATACAGAGGGGCGTGAAACAAATTGTTGATGATGTGGTAGATGTAAATTTAACCGAAGATGGAAGCATAGATAGTCTCAACACTAACGAGCATGGCATTATCAGTGGAGACCTTTTCATTGACTGTACTGGTTTCCGTGGTCTTTTGATTAACAAAGCTCTTGGTGAGCCATTCATTTCTTATTCAGAGTCGCTACTGTGCGATCGCGCGATCGCCGTACAGATACCAAGCGATATTCAGAAAAATGGCATCAACCCTTACACAACTGCAACTGCTCTCTCATCAGGTTGGGTCTGGAATATACCTTTATATGGCAGAGATGGTACAGGGTATGTTTATTCTAGCGCCTTCATCTCTGCACAGGAAGCAGAACAAGAATTTCGCCAGCATCTAGGAAATGTTGCTGATAATTGCAAAGCCTCTCATATCCAAATGAGGATTGGACGTAACAGAAACTCATGGGTGAAAAACTGTGTAGCAATAGGGCTTTCCAGTGGCTTTGTTGAACCATTAGAATCTACTGGCATATTTTTTATTCAGCATGGAATCGAAGAGTTAGTCAATCACTTTCCAGGGAAATCGTTCAATGAAGAATTGATCCGCAACTATAATAGAGCGATCGCTAACTGTCTAGATGGTGTTCGGGACTTTTTGGTACTCCATTACCGTGCCAGCGATCGAGCAGATACAAAGTTTTGGCAAGCAACTAAGCAAGAAATTAAAGTTCCTACGGAACTGCAAGAAAAGTTAAAGTTGTGGAAAAGCAGATTACCAAATAAAAAGAATATCAATCCATATTTTCATGGCTTCGAGACATACTCTTATTCGGTAATGTTACTTGGACTCAATCATAAGCCTGAAGGTAGTTTACCTCTCTTGGAGCATCTTGACGACGAAAAGGCGCTAGCTAAATTTCAGGCAATTAAGGAAAAAGCCAATTACCTGAGTACAAATCTACCCTCTCAATATGAATACTTAACTTATGTAATTAAGTCTCAAGAACAGTCAGAATACCTCAGCGACAATCATTTACCTACTTCATCAGTGAACGAGAGCGCATATCAAATTCCTGTGCCAATTTAATATATGACTTACGCAAACAATAGTCAAAGCTTTGATTTTCTTCTTAGGACAATTCATGAATTGCCCCTACTCCGTGTACTTTTCCGTAAGTCCGATAATAATTGAGGAGAACCCAAAATGACAGCGAAACAAATATGCGTGATTGGGGCAGGCGTGAGCGGATTAGTCTCAGCCAAAACATTTCTTGAAGAAGGTTACGAGGTTACATTGTTCGAGAAACGGCAGGAACTTGGCGGTGTGTGGGAAAGGTCGAGGGCTTACCCAGGACTCTCGCTTCAAAATCCCAGAGACACCTATGCTTTCTCAGACTATCCTATGCCTGCGTCCTATCCAGAATGGCCTTCAGGAGAGCAAATATGCGCTTACCTTGAATCCTATGCCCAACACTTTGGTGTCACAGAAAAAATTCAGTTCGGTGCAAAAGTAACTAAAGTGGAGCGCAAATCAGGAAATACTCCTGGATGGATGGTTAGTGTTAGCTTTCAAGAAGATGGTAAGGAGATCGGAAAACAAAATTACAACTTCGACTTTGTGATTGTATGCAATGGCACTTATGATATTCCCTACATTCCTAACTTGCCGGGAATGGAAGAGTTCATTGCCGCCGGAGGTCAGATAATACATACTAATAACTTTAATGACGGCTCTGTAATTGAGGGCAAGCGAGTGGTTGTTGTCGGTTTTGGCAAGTCAGCCACCGATCTAGCGAATTTCGCAGCTAGCAAGGCTAAGGAATGTACCCTTGTGTTCCGTCAAGCGTTGTGGAAATTTCCCAACTTCTTTCTCGGTTTGTTCAACATCAAGTATATTTTCTTAACTCGGTTTGCAGAAACTTGGATGCCCTATCATAAACTTCAAGGATGGGAAAAATGGCTGCATAGTTTTGGCAAGCCCCTAGTGTGGGCATTCTGGCGGCTAAATGAGACTATCATGCGTTTACAGTTTCCTCTTGATGCTTGTGGGATGGTGCCCAAACAACCGATGAACAAATTGATTGGTTGTAGTGTCGGCTTAGTGCCTAAAGGCTTTTTTGAGCATATACGCGCAGGCAAAATTCGTGCTGTGAAGACAAAAATCGACAAGTTTTTTGCTACTGGCGTCGAATTGAATAACGGCGAGCAAATACAGGCAGATATTGTTGTCTTTGGCACGGGCTTTCTTCAGGATATCCCCTTTCTAGAAGAGAAGTACCGCAGACACGTATTTGATGAGGAAGGCACTATCCATCTTTACCGCCATCTCATTCACCCTCATGTTCCCCAGATGGGTTTTGTTGGTTATAACTATACTTTCTGTGCCCAGTTATCAGCAGAAATTAGTGCTAGGTGGTTATCAGAGTATGTCAAAGGAAATATATCTTTACCATCCCCGCAACAGATGTTAGAGGATGTAACGGCAGAGTTGGAATGGAGGAAGAAAGATAGACCTTATTCTTTCGTCAGTGGAGCATGTGTAACTCCTTTTACATTCCATTACATTGATGAATTGCTTCAGGATATGGGTCTTAGCACCCGCCGCAAACCAGGAAACCTGCTTGCAGAGTTGATGATGCCAGCAGACCCATCTGCCTATAAAAATCTCCGACAGGAATTACAGGCAAAACAACAGCCATCTCTTAATGATTCTGCGATCGCCAAATTACAAAAGCGATGTCTGCGACAAGACGAAACGTCTACGCACTCATACATTAACCATTAAATTTTTCAGACTTCACTACTACCCATTGCGTCACAGCCGCCATCGATCGCCAACCTAAAAATTTACCAATAGGTTCCGCCCGTTGGATGGCAATACGAGTTAAATTGCCACCGACTCGTTCATGCCATTGAAATAAAGTCTGCTCGCCCTCAACTGTGACAACATTGGCCACTAAGCGTCCACCCGGCCGCAGTGCTTCCCAGCAAACATCAAAAAGTCCTGTTGCTGTCACCCCACCACCAATAAAAATGGCATTTGGTGCTGGCAAATCTTTCAGGGCATGGGGCGCTTTGCCTTCAATGATTTGCAGATTTGGAGTTCCGAGAGTGGCGGCGTTGTCAGCAATATACAGTAGTCTAGAGGAGTTTTGTTCGATCGCGATCGCTCGACATTGCGCATTACTCCGCATCCATTCAATTGAAATTGAGCCGCAACCCGCGCCTACATCCCACAATAACTCTCCTGGTGTAGGTGCTAAAGCTGTTAGGGTGATTGCCCTAACTTCACGCTTCGTTAACTGTCCATCGTGGTGGTAGGCGTTATCTGGCAATCCTGGTAATCTTGGTAATGAAATAACCCCAGTATCAGCAATACAATTAACTGCGATCGCATTCAAAGCCGCAACTTCGGTTTCACTCCAGGATGCAGCCGTACCTTCTACAATTCTTTCATGAGCGCCGCCCATACGCTCCAATACGGTGAGCTTACTGCCACCATAGCCGCGATTTGTCAAAATTTGAGCAACCAGCGCTGGGGTGTCTTTACCCTCACTCAAAATCAACAGTCGCGCTCCCGGATAAATGTAAGACTGGAGTAGGGAGGATGGACGACCATTCAAACTCAAGGTTTCTACCTCAGTCAAAGACCATCCCACCCTGGCACAGGCGAGGCTGAAGGCTGAAGGTGCGGGGATAATCGTCATTTCAGAGACGGGAATTCGCCGCGCTAAGGTGACACCAATGCCGTAACACATCGGATCGCCGCTTGCGAGTACGCAGATTGACTGACCCCGGCGCTGAATGATTTCCTCTACTGAAGCACTAATGGGAGATGTCCAGACTAGTTTCTCACGTCGAGCGTCTGTAGGAAGCATTGCTAAATGGCGATCGCCTCCCACAATTACTTGAGCTCGATCGATTAAAGAACGAGCGATCGCGCTTAACCCCTGTAATCCATCTTCCCCAATGCCAACAATAGAAAGCCATTTTTGTATCATGCTAATTCATGATTAATTACTTCATAACGTTATTGGCAGGAACTTTTAACTGATAATTCCGAGATTGTTGTAGATTTCGATCAGATTGCCATCGGGATCGCGCAAATGAGCTGTGCGGATTCCCCAGCTTGGGCGATCTTGTGGTTGAGTCACAACGAGCGCATTTTGAGCCTTTACTTGCTCATAGACCTCATCCACGTTATCCACTGCCAAAATCAAGACTATTTTATCTCGATTGACAACGTATGAAGGTTGTTCAATTCTTGGGACTACTTCAGCCATTAATTCTTGTTTGAGTAAACCCAGCTTGAGATATCCGGTATTAAACTCAGCATATCCGCTATTTTCATCGCCCCAATCGACATCAAATTTCAGCAGATCCCGGTAGAACAGAAAAGAATCTTTGTAGTTGGAGACAAGCAGTCTCAGGTGTGTTAGCTGAAGCTTCATATCTGTTGGGTTAGTCTACTAACTGTGAATTCTAGGTTCTGGGTGCAAAGTCGCCAGCAACTCGCTTTCGACAATTGCTAATTCATCAAGCCGCTGCATAACAATTTCTTTGTCGAAATAAGTAGCAGCTAAAACCCAATATATACCGTAGTGACGCGCTTCGGATGCCATTAGCCCACGATAAAATTTTGCTAACTCTGGCTCTGGACAGTGAGCAGCTAATAGTCCCAGGCGTTCGTGAGAGCGAGCTTCAATTAAACCAGTGACTAGTAAGGAATCCAGAAATCGCTCAGGTTCTTTGGGGCGTACTTGAGCTTTTAAACCAGCGCCATAAGGAGGCGGTGGTAGGGGAGCTAGGGGAATATTTCGGCGTTCTAACCATTGGTTGACTAGCTCAAAATGTTCTAGTTCTTCGCGGGCGATCGCAGTTAACTCCCGAACCATTTTAGTATTGGAAGGGTAGCGAAACATCATGTTTAAGGCTACGCCTGCTGCTTTGCGTTCGCAGTGGGAGTGGTCGAGTAAGATGATATCTAAATTAGCGATCGCTTGTTCTAACCAAGCAGAACTAGTAGGCTGTTTCAGGGCGTTGATAGTGGATAACTGAGTAAGCACAGAGTTAATCAATTTTGGATTTTGGATTTTGGATTTTGGATTTTTCAATAGTTTAAACTATTAGTCCACCAAAGAAACTTTGCGGGATTTATCGTCAGAAAATCAAGTTCTTTTCTCCCTACCTTCCCTGCTCCCCTGCCCCCCGGTCACTGAGCGTAGCCGAAGTGCTGCCCCCCTGCCTCCCTCATTCCTGCTGCTGCCGTTTCTCTATGTCTTGAGTAGAAATCATACTGCTGACTTTCTCTACATCTACCATCATCAAAACTGCTCCTTGCATTTCAGCACCAAACAGCGGAGTAATTGCCAGGTAACATTTTATTTGCCTACCTCGACGATTGGTAGCATCGAGGATCGTTTCTTGAAACTGCTTTCTCCCGGATAGGGATTCACGAATAGGCGATCGCAACTGCTCGACGGGTAGCCCAATATCTAAGCTGAAAATAGACTTGCCGATCACTTCATCAGTTCGCAAGCCCCATAAATCTTCTACCATATAATTCCAAATAGAGATATTAAAGCTGCTGTCAATTACCACTATTCCCGTTTGCAGACTTCTGAGAATAGAAATTAGACTAATATTTGTGTGATTAAGTTCTGTGGTGCGCTGGTTCAGTTCGCTATTAATTGTCTGTAATTCTTCATTAGTAGATTGGAGTTCTTCATTCATTGTCTCCAATTCTTCATTGGTAGATTGGAGTTCTTCGTTAGTAGTTTCTAACTCTTCATTGGTAGATTGTAATTCTTCGTTGGTAGTTTCTAATTCTTCATTGGTAGATTGTAATTCTTCGTTGGTAGTTTCTAATTCTTGTTGGGAACGTTTCAACGCATCTTGAAGTTTAATATAACGGCTGACATCATGAAAGGAAATACTGACTCCTAATAAGCTGTTATCTGTTTCTTGTAAAGGCGTAATTTGTACATCTAGATATTGAATTTCTGTATTAGATATATAGCGTTCTACATTTGTTAGGATCACAGGGCGGCGTTCGGTATAAGCCCGTTCAATTAGCGAGCGCAATTCAACAGGCCGATAGGAAAGTTCTAGATCCTGGAAGGGACGAGTTAAATCTTTGGGGAAAAGGGCGAACAAAATTCGCGCTTGCTCGTTCACCATTACCAGAGTGCCATTGGTATCAATGACTATTTGGGCGATTGGAGTTGTGTCAAAACCCATATCTCGCAATCGGACATTTCGAGCCAAACGGTTGCTAGATTCGTCATCTGCGGGATTTGCCATAACTAAAAGGCGATCGCGTAAATTCACTGTCGATACTTTAGTAAATATTCGGTTTTTCAAGTCCAGCGGCGTAAACAAGTTAGAATGCATCAATAGCATCTCTGCTTTTCCTAAAAACAAATAGGCATTCTCATTTAGTGCAAAATGAAACCGGGCTAGAATTCGCCCTTGAGTCTCAGAATTAAAATACATTAATGTATTGCGGCTGACTAATAAATCTAAGCGCGAAATGGGTGCATCTTGAAGCAAATCGTGGCGACCAAAAATCACTGAGCGGCGCAAGTCTTGGCGGAAAACATGGCGGTTCCCGACAAATTCAAAGTATTTATGCCGCAGTTCATCTGGTATAGATTGGACATCTTTTTCTGAATACACGGCTTGCCTAGCCTGGTTGAGAGCATCTTCATCTACATCTGTGGCGTAGATTTTTACTCGTTGACGAAATTCCTCTGCTCCCAATATTTGGGCCATCAACATTGCTAGGGTATAAGCTTCTTCTCCAGAAGCACAGCCAGCGCTCCAGATACGGATTTGCTCGGATGCTTTTTTATTGTTAATCAGATTAGGCAGTATTTGCTCTGCTATTTCTTCCCAAGCTGATGAATCTCGAAAAAAAGCGGTGACGTTAATTAAAATCGTATTGAAAAGATGATTAAATTCTTCAGGATAAACTTCTAGATAGTCTTGATACTCTTCAAAATTTTCTATGTTTAATGACTGCATCCGCTTGAATACTCGACGTATCAAAGTCGAGCGCTTATAGCCTGTAAAATCAAATCCCCGGCTTTGTCTGAGATAAACCAGTAAATTTTCAAATTTAGGATCTTTTTCTGCGGAAGTCATAGTTTAAGGGGGCAGGGGGCAGGAACAAAGGAGTGGAGTTTTGATTATGCTTCCACAAGTATCAAAGACTCATTAATGGAGTTCAAAGCTTCATTAACGGAGTTCAAAGCCTCATTAATGGAGTTCTGAGCCTCATTAATGGAGTTCAAAGCCTCATTAATGGAGTTCAAAGACTCATTAATGGAGTTCTAAGCTTCATTAATGGAGTTCTAAGCTTCATTAACGGAGTTCAAAGACTCATTAATGGAGTTCAAAGCCTCATTAAACTATGTTGACACTAAGTTAGTTGCACTTTAATACATATTTCCTCTACTCCTCTGTCCCTATGCCTCTGAGTTTAGTTAAATTTTCCCATGATTAAACTTACCAGGGTGGTAGAAATTTCATCAAGAGGTAGAATAAAATCTACATTACCAGTATTAATTGCGGCGGAGGGCATCCCCGCAAATTCGGCGGTTTTTACGTCTTGGACAATGACAGTACCGCCCATTTTTTTAATTGCTTCTATTCCGATTGTGCCATCGCTACCCGTTCCACTTAGCACAAGGGCGATCGCTCTGTCTTTGTAAGTGGCTGCAACTGATTCAAATAATAAGTCAGCCGAAGGACGTAAAAAATGTACTAATTCCGACTCTGATAAAGAAAGTGTACCGTCACCATTAACCAACAAGTGACGATCGGGTGGAGCAATGTAAGCCGTTCCTGGGGTAAGGGAATCTCCTTCTTGTGCCTGTTTGACAGTAATATCTGTGCGCCGACTGAGAATTTCTGCCATAAACGACGGATGTTCGGGAGCCAAGTGTTGCACAATGGCGATCGCGGCGGGAAATTCTGCTTTTAAAGTCGATAGCACCTGAATTATAGCAGTCAATCCGCCTGCGGAGGCTGCGATCGCCACTATATCAAAGGCAGCATTAGTAAAGTGAGGTGGATGATTTTTGGCATTTTCTGCCATTTCAATCATGATTTTGCGCCTATGACTATTTGCGTAACTTTTTAGTTACAAATAGCATTAATTAAGTTACAATTTTTTATTATTTACATATAATATTATACAGGATATTTGAACTACTTCAGCATTTTTTTACCTTTAGCGATCGAATTCACAGGTTAATCTTCCTGCTCTAGAATACGTTTCGCTTCCAAAAGTTGCTGCTTATGTTCCTCACTAACTGTTGGGTATTGCAGATTTAGTTCTTCTAATTTTGTGCAGATAATATTGGCAACGGTTAGCCGTGTAAACCATTTGCGATCGGCAGGGATAATATACCACGGTGCCGATTTAGTACTAGTATTATTAAAAACTTCTTCATAAGCATTCATATAATCATCCCAAAAAGCTCGTTCTCGGACATCATTATCTGAAAACTTCCAATTTTTATTAGGAGAGTCAATCCGTGCTAAAAAGCGTTTTTTCTGCTCTGACTTAGAGACATTTAGAAAAAACTTCAAAATGATTACACCATTATCAACCAAATATTTTTCAAAGTTATTGATTTCTTCAAAACGCTGTTTCCATATCTTATTGCCATTAGGAATGTAAGGAAGTTGTTGTTTTTGAAGCATTTCTGGATGGACGCGAACCACTAGCGCTTCTTCATAGTATGAGCGGTTAAATATGCCAATTCTTCCTCTTTCTGGCAGAGCTTTCATTGAGCGCCACAAGTAGTCATGGTCTAATTCTTCCGCACTGGGTCCCTTAAAACTAAACACCTGAAATCCCTGTGGATTAACACCAGAAGTTACGTGTTTAATAGTGCTATCTTTGCCAGCAGCATCCATTGCCTGAAAAATAATCAACAGAGCATAGGTGTTTTGAGCATAGAGAATATTTTGGTAATTAGCTAGTCGTTCAATATCTACCTGTAATTTGGTTGCAGCATCAGCTTTTTGATGAAAATCAGTTTTATAAGCTGGGTCATAGTTTTTTTTCAGAGAAATCTTTGAACCAGGTGGAACAATGAAAGCATCATGATTCATCTATAAAATCTCCTAACAGCTATTTAATACCCAAGCACATTTTGAAGCGTTAATCCCTGAAAGTTAAATAAAGCAACGTAAATAATTAAAAGTTTGTAGTGAGGACTTTAGTCCTCTTGCAAAAATCCTTGAATCACCCCTCCCCAGCCCTCCCCTTATAAAGGCTACGGTGTACACACAAGTTGAATTACCCCCCTTAATTCCCCCGATGCATTGGCTACGGTGTACACATAAGTTGAATTACCCCCCTTAATCCCCCCTTGTAAAGGGGGGAAACTGGAAAATCTAGTTCCCTCCCCTTGGAAAGGGGAGGGTTAGGGTGGGGTAAAAACCAGATTTCTTACATTACTTAATTTACTTCGATTTATTCTCATCTACTTACTTCCGTCGCTTTGGCATAGGACGCATTGCTTCACGTCCCAAGATAAACATCCCCGTAATACCTAAACAGACAAACCAAATATATTGATACCAATATTGCCGAATTTGTACAACTGTACTGGTTTTTGGATGCAATGTATTTAAGTATAGCAGCAGCATCAATATCATCAGTGCCCCAAAACCAACAAGGCTCAAGCCAATAAAAATTCGTGCAGAACGCAGTTCAAAATCATTAATAGTATTTAGGTCAATTTCTGCCAGTTCCTTAAAGGAGTCATCCGCCAAAGATGAGGCTGCTTGGAATCTATTACTCAGTTTTGATGGCAAAATCGGCGACAGTTTCGCTACAGTTGGGCGACGAAGTAAAGCCTCAGTATCTCGCAGCAGTTCCAGTGGCTTACGGGTAGTAGTTGGTTGAGCAAACTCTATGTTGTCTGTAGGAGTTGAGGCATTAGCTTTGCTTTCAAAATCCATAGTATACTTCGGAAAAACCAGGATATACATAGCCTAGCGAATCAAAAGACAAATGCGTGAAAATAATTCGTAATTCGTAATTCGTAATTCGTAATAACGTTCGTGGACTCGTTAGCGCAACGCTAATGTAATTCGTAATTAATTGATTTATAGGGAAAAACATATTTTTTACTCAAAGTAAGTGAATTTAGGTGTTGGATAATTACCAATTACTCGTCCATTTCTTTTAATGTAGCTAATGCCGATGGAGATAAACGACTGAGATAGCGGAATATCCAATATTTAAAGATAGTATTTAAAATCACAGGAAATGTAGCAATAAAGAAAAAGATTACATTTCTAGTGGGTGGTAGACCTAAATGTTCTGCCAATCCTGCAAGCAGGACTTCCCACCCATCTGGTGAGTGAAATCCGACAAATATATCTGTAAACAGAATAATTAAAAAAGCTTTGGCACTATCGCTCAGACCAGAGACAATGGTATCCATAAAAGACTTAAGGATCGCAATTTCTCTTTTGCTCATGGCGATAACTATGCCAAAAGAAAAAAGTGATATTAAATCTGCAAAAACATTACTAATACTACTATTACTTTTTCTGCTAAATTCTTCCGAGATTTCAAGTGCTTTACTCTTAATTTTTTCTTGTGTTAACTCTGAAGAAAGTGCTGGTGCTTGATTAATAAAATATTCAAATCTCAATTCTTCTTGAAAATTATGAAATTCATGGAGAGCTTCTTTTTCCATATCAGAATTGATGAATATTGTAGTTGCATTATCTCCTCTAACCCTTTCTAGTATTGGACTTACAATATATTCTTTAGAAAAATATTGAGTTAAAAGCGGTACAAGAATGAGAACTATCAAAAATCGCAGGGCAATTATTGTTCTACCTTTAGAAAGACGATAATTCCTGATAAATTCTTCTTCTGTCTGCGGTGCAAAATCTGCTTGAATTTTATTAATCCTTCTGCCGATAGAATTCTTAGGCAATCTAGGTTTTGGAATTGGAGGGTTAATTTGAGAATCGTTTATATTAGATGAATTTAGCTGTTTTTTTATTTCGTTATCATTAATGTTTAAAGGCTGATAAGTTGACACTAAAGAAGTATTGTTAATTACTTCATCTTTGATAGCATATTTCTCTACTACTTCATCAATAATCTTCAATTTCTCTAATAAAACCGAATTAGAAATATTGACAATTCCCCGACTAAGCTGAAATTCTGCAAGCCTGAACTTAATAATAGTTAGGTTCTTATTAAGATATACTTGCCAATAAGACATGACATTTTCAGTATAATTTACTGATTGTAAAGATATTTTTTTGTTATCAAAATGTTCGTTCTCAACGTTTTTAATTCTCTGAGCTGCTTGGTAAGCTTCTAAAAGTGCCCTTTCTGGCGTATCTGAAAACCAACGCTTAAGCGATCGCAAATATTTTTGGAATGTTCTGGTAAGTGAGTTTTTCATTACATATATGACTTTTAGATAATGTGTATTATAGTTATATAATCATAAAAAATGGGTAATACAGCTAAATAGTTAGTCCATCCAGATTCAGGTAATACTCCCTGATGCGATGTCTAGGAAGGGCTACGTCTACGCTAGCAATTTTATATTACCTGTATCAGATGCGGCATAGATTGGCACTGGTTATTTATATTGGCAGTTTATCCATTACACTGTCATTATTGACACTAGAGGTCAGTATTTATGCTCTATATAAAAGCCTTGATTGTAACATTTCACAATCAAAGCAAATTTTTCACTATGCAGAGTCTATCACTGTTAAAGGGAATAGGAAGTAAAGATGTTGCTTTCTCATCTCCCTTATCCTTCTATTCACTACTCGCCACTCCCAAGTTTTAAATTATGAGTTTGAGTCTATGCATGATTGTGAAAAACGAAGCAGCAACACTGCCTAAATGCCTGAGCAGTGTGAGAAAAGTAGTGGATGAAATGATAGTCTTGGATACAGGCTCAATCGATCGCACTCCCAATATTGCCCAACAACTCGGTGCAAAAGTTCATCATTTTAAATGGTGTAATGACTTCAGTGCTGCCCGGAATGCAGCTCTCAAATATGTCACTGGTGATTGGATTTTGGTATTAGATGCTGATGAAACTCTAACTCCAACAATTGTACCGCAGTTACGAGAGGCGATCGCAAGAGATGAATATTTGCTCCTCAACCTCGTCCGCCAAGAAGTTGGTGCAGAACAATCTCCTTATTCTCTGGTTTCCAGGCTATTTCGCAATCATCCAGATATTCGTTTTGACCGTCCTTACCATGCCTTGGTAGATGATAGTGTGTCAGAAATTTTAACCAAAGAACCCCATTGGCAAATAGGTTATTTACCTGGGGTTGCCCTTGTACACACAGGATATCAAAAAAGTGCGATCGCTCAAAATAACAAATATGCCAAAGCTGCTATAGCGATGGAAGGGTTTCTCGCAACTCATCCCAACGATCCTTATGTTTGCAGTAAATTAGGAGCGTTGTATGTGCAAACTGGGAAAATTTCTCAAGGTATGGATTTGCTAAGACATGGAATCACCGTTGCTGAAGACAACTACGATATTTTATATGAACTCCACTATCATTTAGGCATTGCCTACAGTCGCTTGCAAAAATCCCCACAGGCGATTTATCACTATCAAGCTGCCATCAAATTGCCAATTTATCCCATGCTCAAACTAGGAGCATACAACAACTTGGGTAACTTACTCAAAGCAGCAGGAGATTTCAACGGTGCGAAAACTGCTTATATCACAGCTTTGAAAATCGATCCCACTTTTGTTTTTGGACATTATAATTTGGCGATGACATTTAAGGCTTTGGGTTTATTTGCAGATGCGATCGTATATTATCAACATGCAATTACCTTAAATCCCAACTATGCCGAAGCATATCAAAATTTGGGGGTAGTGTTGCTGAAAGTTGGCAATCATCAAGATAGTTTAGCAGCTTTTAAAAAAGCGATCGCCCTTCACGAAAGGTATAATCCCGAAGAAGCGAAGAGACTACGCCAGGGATTGCAGGAGATGCAGTTGATGTAGGGCATTGGGCATGGGGCATGGGGCATGGGGCATGGGGCATGGGGCGAATGGCACGCTTGTTAAGCACAAACCCCTGATCTAACCGGATGAGAGGGTGTGGGGGGTAGGGTGTAGGGTGTAGGGAATCAAGAAAATGTTGAACTCCTTGACGCAACTAAAGGTTAATTGTCTTAAACACTACACCCAACACCCTACCCCCAACACCCTGCCAAACACGAGGTTTCACGTTTTCTTAGTGACATTCGGGCATGGGGCATTGGGCATAGGGTATGGAGGAGAATAACAAATAACAAATACTTCGACTTCGCTCAGTACAAGTGACAAATGACAAATACTTCGACTTCGCTCAGTACAAGTGACAAATGACAAATACTTCGACTTCGCTCAGTACAAGTGACAAATGACAAATGACAAATTCAGAGGTTTCGATGAGCCAAACCATTGATGAACGGATACGTTGGACAAGTGCAGACTTAGAGTTATTGCCAGATAACGGTAATCGCTACGAAATTATCGATGGGGAATTATTTGTGACTAGGGCAGCGCATTGGGGACATCAAAAAGCTACTGGTAATATTTATGCAGAATTAAGAACTTGGTCACTCTCAACAGGTCTTGGTGAGGCTGTCCCAACACCAGGAATTATTTTTACTGATGCAGATAATGTTATTCCCGATGTGGTTTGGGTAAGTAAAGAACGCCTTGCCATTTTACTTGACCAAGAAGGACATTTAACGGGAGCGCCAGAACTAGTTGTAGAAGTACTTTCCCCTGGAGTCCAAAACGAGCGACGCGACCGCGAAGTCAAGCTAAAATTATATGCTTCTAGAGGAGTTCAAGAATATTGGATTTTAAACTGGCAATTACAACAGGTTGAAGTGTATCGCCGAGAAAAAGCAGTTCTGAAATTAATAGCAACATTATTCGCAACAGATGACCTCTCTTCACCTCTGTTACCAAATTTTGTTTGCACTGTAGCGCGGTTGTTTGTGTGAATATCCAGAACTTCAAAAACTTGAAGCTGGAAACACAAAACATCAGACTGAAGTATACTTCAATACAGTTAACTTAACTGTATTGACTTATAGTCTCAAGACTTGCCTCCCCTAGTTCTCCCCGATTGTTACCTAATCTAAAAATACCAACCCAAAAGTTAAAATCAAAACTTTTGGCAGTATCAAACTTTCCATTATTTTATGAATAAAGAAATAAAGTTATTTCGTATATTTTGTTCATATTCGGTGATGTTGGCAGCATAATTGCCTTCACGGGCATAATTTTTTAAATAATACAACAACGTAGATGCAATAAGTATCTGAGGAAGTAATACCTATGCTTGAAACCTATCTTATCCACACCGAAGCTGATTATCGTGCTGCACTTGATGAAATTGAAAGATTGTTTGATGCAGAACTAAATACACCAGAGTTTGACCGCTTGGAAGTTTTAACTACGCTTGTGAAAGCATACGAACAAAGGTATTATCCAATCGAAGCACGAGATCCTATTGAAGCAATCTTATATTATCTTGAATCCCGTGAGTTGTTTTTAAATGACATAGAGCCAATGAAACAAGCGATGTTTTACTAAAAATCCCTGGAACTTGAGCTTCGGAACACGAAACTTGAGCATCAGAACACGAAACTTGAACTTCGGAACACGAAACTTGAGCTTCGGAACACGAAACTTGAGCTTCGGAACACGAAACTTGAACTTCAGAACACGAAACTTGAGATTTCAAAATGAACTCCACCAGTTCTGAGTCGAAAAGGTGGAGTTAAAAAGTCGAAGAGTAGAGAAATGCTCCTCACAAATGACAAGTGACAACTGACAAATGACAACCAACTAAATACGCGACTTGACAAATTTCTCTAATCTATCCATTCCCTTTTCAATCGTCGCCATATCTGTGGCGTAGGAAAGGCGAATGTTGTCATCAGCGCCAAAAGCAATTCCGGGAATGACTGCAACTTGATGTTCTTCCAACAAAGCGTCACAAAATTCTAAAGATTTTAGACCGGTTTTGCTGATATCAGGAAACAGATAAAAAGCGCCATCTGGTTTTGCAGTACTCAATCCGGGAATAGCGTTGAGTCTGTCTAGCATTACCTGTCGCCGTTTGGCGAAGGCTTGACGCATTTCTTCGACACAATCTTGAGAACTTTGTAGCGCCGCGATCGCACCATATTGGGCAAAGGTACACACGTTAGATGTACTATGCCCTTGGATGGTACTGGCTGCTTTAATGATTTCCACAGGCCCCGCTAAATAGCCCAGACGCCACCCAGTCATAGAATAAGCTTTCGCAAACCCATTACTAATCAAAGTGCGGTCAAAAATTTCCTTCCCCAGAGAACCGATGCTGATGTGTTCTGCACCGTCGTAGAGAATCTTTTCGTAAATCTCATCAGAGACAACAAAGATATCTGCATCAACTATTACCTGCGCCAGTGCTTTGATTTCATCTGGCGTGTACACCATCCCAGTGGGATTAGATGGAGAGTTGAGGATAAATAACTTCGTCTTCGGCGTAATTGCTTTACGGAGTTGTTCGGGAGTAATTTTATAACCCGTCGTCGCATCTGTAGGCACAATCACCGGGACTCCACCGACCAAAGTCACCATTTCGGGATAACTTAGCCAGTAGGGTGCAGGGATAATTACCTCATCACCTGGATCGATCAATGCCACCATTAAGTTGTACAGAGAATGCTTACCGCCATTGGTGACGATGACATTCTCAGACTTGTAATCAAGACCGTTGTCGGTTTTAAGCTTGTGGGCGATCGCTTCCCTTAACTTTGGTTCTCCGGCTGCTGCACCATATTTGGTTTTGCCTTCATCCAAAGCTTTGACTGCTGCGGCTTTAATATGTGCTGGAGTATCAAAATCTGGTTCTCCAGCGCTAAAACTACAAACATCTATTCCTTCCGCCTTCAGTGCCTTAGCCTTGGCTGCGATCGCTAAGGTTAATGAAGGTGTTACCTGACTTACTCTTGCTGCCAGCTTCATTCTTACTATTTTTTGGCAAATCTTTCACTTATCTAAGGATATCCCAGAATTCCTACCAAGATTTGCTTTTTCTAAATTCGTTGAGGATTGGCGAGATGAGGGAGCAGGGGAGCAGGGAGCAGGGGGAGACAAGGGGACAAGGAGATAAACAAAACTCTTAACTCTTAACTCAGCACTCCTAACGCCCAATGACAAATGACAAATGACCAATGACAAATGACTCCGCAAAGCAGTTTGATTATTGACTCTTAAGGATGTATTGTATATAACTTGATTTTTAGTGAAAACTAATTGTTTATATGCAGATTAAGAAACTTTTAATTGCATCTTCTCTGCTAATTACTGGTCTTTTTATACCTAATGCTGCCATTGCTCAAAATCGCGGTACTCCGGGGAAATTTGATTTTTATGTACTAACACTCTCTTGGTCGCCGGATTATTGTGCGGCAAATGGTAGCCGTGACAAGCAGCAGTGTGGTTCTGGAAGGAAACTTGGTTTTGTACTACATGGTTTGTGGCCGCAGTACCAAACTGGTTATCCTGCTAATTGTTCCACGCAAAAATTACCGTCAGAAGTAAAGCGGCGGTTTCCCGATTTGTTTCCTAGCCCTAAACTTCCCGATCATGAATGGGAAAAACATGGTACTTGTTCGGGTAAAACTCCTGTGGAGTACTTGGGATTGAGTAAAAAATTAAAAGATGCGATCGCTATTCCCGCAGCTTATAATCGTCCTAATAAACCCGTGCGTACCACAATTACAAATTTTAAAAATTCATTTTTGAGTGCGAATAATCAAATTACTGCTGATGGTATAGCACCTTTTTGTTCTGGTTCGGGAAGATTTTTGCAAGAAGTCTTCTTTTGTTATTCCAAAAACGGCGAACCTGGTATTTGTAGCGCCGAAATTTTGAAGCGATCGCAAAAAAGTTGTGGCCAGCCAGATTTCTTATTGAGAAACGTTAGATAAAAATGGGGAATAGGGAATAGGGCATTGGGCATTGGGCGTTAGGAGTGCTGAGTTAAGAGTTAAGAGTTTTGTTTATCTCCTTGTCCCCTTGTCTTCCCCTGCTCCCCACTCCCCGTTCCCTAAGCGATCGTCACATCTGGCGACAAATAAACATCTTGAATCGTATGAAACAGTTTTACACCATCCTCAAAGGGACGTTGGAAGGTTTTTCGCCCAGAAATTAATCCTGAACCACCAGCGCGTTTGTTGATTACGGCGGTGCGTATTGCTTCGGCGAAATCATTTTTACCAGTCGCGCCACCAGAATTAATCAACCCAACACGCCCAGAGTAGCAATTCAGTACTTGGTAACGAGCTAAATCAATTGGGTGATCGGTTGTCAACTCTGTGTAAACCCGCTCATCGGTTTTGCCGTAACTCTTACCAGTGGCTTTGACAATTGCACCGTAACCATTGTTATTTTCGGGTAACTTTTGTTTGATAATGTCAGCTTCAATGGTTACACCCAAATGATTCGCTTGTCCGGTGAGGTCAGCCGCAAGGTGGTAATCTTTATCTTGTTTAAAAGCGTTATTCCGCAGATAGCACCAGAGAATAGTCGCCAAACCCAGTTCATGGGCGCGTTTAAAAGCTTTGCTGATTTCCTGAATTTGTCTGGTAGAATTCTCGGAACCAAAGTAAATTGTTGCACCAACGGCAGCCGCCCCTAAATTCCAAGCTTGTTCTACATCCGCAAACAATACCTGGTCAAATTGATTGGGGAAAGTCAGCAATTCGTTGTGATTGATTTTGGCAATAAAGGGGATTTTGTGGGCATATTTCCGTGATACAATGCCTAATGTTCCCAAAGTGGTAGCAACCGCATTGCAACCTGCGGCGATCGCTAGCTTGAGAATATTTTCTGGGTCGAAGTAAATCGGATTGGGCGCAAAAGACGCACCAGCTGAGTGTTCAATCCCTTGGTCTACTGGTAAAATCGAGAGATAACCTGTGTTTGCCAGACGACCAGTAGAGTAAAGTAAATGGATATTACGCAATACTTGAGGATTGCGATCGCTATTGAGCCAGATGCGATCTACAAAGTCTGGGCCCGGTAAATGTATTAAATCACGAGAAACTTTTGCTTTGTAAGTAAGCAGGTCTTCAGCCTCTTTACCTAGCAATGATTCAATAAAATTAGGCTCTTTGAGCGTTGTAGTCATAGTATTATCCTCAAAAACTGAGCAAATGACCTTGTTTTTAAGATAGCATTTCCAATATTGCTAACTTGCTTGTACGGTCATTAGTTATGTGTATTCTTTTTGAATATATAGCAATCTTCTTTTATAAATGAAAACCAAAAGGCTGAGATTTCCCACTTGTTTCAATAAGCCGAGAATCTTGTGATGAATGAATAAGTAAGGCTATACTACCGGAAGTATTAAATCAACTTTCGGAATTGATATTTTCAACTTCAGTTACCAACATCAAACAGTACAATTATACTATCTTGCGATCGTAACTGAAAATTGAAAACCCATCTTTCCCGGATTTGGGTAATAATTTTGAACAAAATAAATACAATTGTATGAGTAAGTTTCAAATCGATATCGACTTTAGCAATATAGATTTAGCTTCTCTTGAGACAGAAGAAGATTTTCAAAGAGAAGCAAAAATGTTACTCCCAAAGGCACTGGTCAAACTAGGTGAAAGTGTGGGTGAAAAAACTTGGGAAGAATTACAGCAAAAGCTGCAAGGAACTGGAGGTAAACTCAAATCTTCTCCCAGCGAGAAACGTAGGTTTATTCAAGAAACTGGAAGAACTTATCAACGAAATGCTAGTAACAGAGAAAAACAAGAACTAGAAGAATATATAGTAGAGCAATTACGCCAGCACAAGTAATATTTGTCAGAAGTTAACATTATCAGACATGATTCAAATAAGCCAGCGACGAATAAACTCCACTTGAAAGCGATAGCCGTCGTCAACTTCCTCAATTAACTCCCGTTGCAACAGCAAGTTGAAAGTAATATCAGCATCGGGGAACTGTTGCAATAGAGTTTGGCAGCTGACTATAGCCCGTTCCCCTTGAGCGGCGATAAAACGTAGAATAGCTTGTCCAGTAGCATCTACTTGGTTGTTTTGAATGTCAGCAAAGAAAAATCCGCCACTTTGCAAAGCTTCTGAATGCGCTCGTGCATTAGTGCAATAATTAGCTTGGAAGATTGATGTGTTAATAAGTTTAAATTTATTCTAGTCTACTAGCAGAATTAACATCTAAAAACAACGTCGCTTGTGGTTGTTGACGAAGAATAGAAGCTGGACAGTCTGTACCGATATAGCTTTGCAGCATATCTTTTACCACATTCGCTTTACGTTTTTCTGGAGCAAGACAGATAATTTTTTTAGCCGAACAAATTGTTGGGATGGTGACAGTAAAAGCATACTGTGGAACATTTTCTAAATTCGGAAAGTGACCTGTACTTACTTGTTGCTGACGGTTCATAGTATCCAATTTTACCAGTTTCACGCTGTAAGGATCTTGAAAATTTGCTACAGCCGGATCGTTAAAAGCTAAATGTCCATTTTCGCCAACACCAAGACAGCATAAGTCAATCGGTTGTGCTTGCAATAATTTGGTGTAGCGATCGCACTCTGCTACTGGTTGTAATGTATCACCTTCTATATAGTGAAATTGCTTAGGATTAATCCGATTCTCTACACGTTCTCGCATATAACGCCGAAAACTAGCAGAATGATCGGCAGTAATTCCCAAATATTCATCTAGATGGAACAGAATAATCCGCGACCAATCTACACCACCCAATGCAATCAAAGCATCAAGAAATTTGAGTTGGGAGTTACCTGTAGCTAACAATACAGCAGCTGTATCCTGAAGATTAAGAACTTGCTGTAAATATTTTTGCACGATTTCGGCAACATCCTCAGCCATTTCGACTTCAGAGTTGTAAATCTGTACTAGTAAATCGTCAACACGAAAAAAGTTTGTGGCGGCTACCATTTGCTTACGAAGAAGGTTATCAATTATACAGCAGTTTGCCCAGAGGTTTTACCTGTCTGCTCTTATATGCCCTATCCAGTATAGATTTTAGGATTTAGCAGATTAATTACTAACTCTTGAAATTTTATTCTCCAGTCCCCAATCCCCGTATTAGCGCAGGAACAATCACTAAAGACAAAAAACAATGTAAACTATTTAAATTAAGTTAACAATTATTTACATTTTACCGAAAAATCATGCTGGCTGCAATTCTTTTTGACCTAGACGGCACTATTGTCAACACTGACCCCATACACTACCGAGCTTGGCGGGAAATGCTGTTAAATTACAACATAGAAATAGACGAAACATTTTATAAATCCCGAATTAGTGGAAGGCTAAATCCAGAAATTGTTAAAGACATTCTGCCACAATTATCAGCAGCAGAAGGGCAACAATTTGCAGACGAAAAAGAAGCGTTCTTCCGCAAACTCGCCCCACATCTCAAACCGCTAAATGGATTTTCTGAACTACTAGCATGGACAGAAACACATCAATTAAAACGAGCATTAGTAACTAATGCTCCTAGATTAAATGCAGAATTTATGCTAGAGGTTTTGGGGATAAAAGAAGCTTTCCATACAGTTGTTTTAGCGGATGATTGTATTGCAGGTAAACCCGATCCTGTGCCCTACCAAGTTGCCCTGAATAAATTGGGGATTACAGCAGAAGAAGCGATCGCTTTAGAAGACTCTCCCTCTGGTATTCGTTCCGCAGTGGGCGCAGATATTCGCACCATTGGCATCGCCTCCACCCACGATCCGCAAATTTTGCAATCAGTCGGTGCATTTATGGCAATTCCAGACTTTACTGATTTGCAGTTGTGGACATTGCTAAACTCACTCATCGAGCCAGATTTAAATGCGATCGCTTCTAATTTTTGAGGACATGGGGCAGAGGAGGCAGAAGGCAGAAATTCTTTAATTTTTAATTTTTAATTTTTAATTTTTAATTGATTTCTCCCCATCCCCAAAAACTCCACTTTTTAACCGAGCCATATCACGCAACGGTGGTGCGCCGAACAAGCGACTGTATTCACGGCTGAACTGTGACGGGCTTTCATAACCCACATAATGACTAGCTGTTGCCGCATCCATACCTTGCCCCAGCATCAGACGACGGGCTTGTTGAAGCCTAAGTTGTTTTTGATATTGCAAAGGACTCATGGTGGTGACAGACTTGAAGTGATGATGAAGTGACGAGGGACTCATGCGCGCTTCACGAGCGATCGTATCGATCCGAAATGGTTTTTCGTAGTTCCATTTCAGCCAGTTGATCGCTCTGCTAATTGCTTGGAATTGTTTATCGACTAAAGCAATCTGTCGCAATCTAGCACTGTGTTCGCCAGATAACAAACGATAGAGAATTTCTCGGACAATCAAAGGTGCAAGGATGGCAATATCTTGAGGCGTTTCCAACAATCGTACAAGTCGGATTGCAGCATCAAGCAGTTGCGGACTAACAGGATTAATAGACAAGCCCGGTTCCAGTGGTTCGTTCGCTGGAGCGTCTAGTTTTGCCTCCATCATCAGTGTACTGAGTTCTCCCATATCTAAATCGAGCCGAAGACACAGATACGGAACGCTTGGCGTTGCTTCAATCACTTGACCGACAACAGGCAGATCGATGGACACCACCAAATATTGGTCTTGACCATAAACATACAGATTGTCTGCCAACATTACCTGTTTCTTGCCCTGAGCGACAATGCACAAAGCAGGCTCATGCAGGGCATGGAGAGGTGCAGTTGGTTGTAAGGAACGGATCAGGAATAACCGCTCGATCGCTGTGGGATGGACACCATCTCCATTACTGTTTTGTGCAATCAGAGCAGCTAGCTCGGACTGCTGCTTTCTAACAGTCTGTTCCATAATTTCGTTTGAAATCCTTTATGAAACTAACATTCAGGGAGCCACAATCTATTTGACCGCTGATGTTAGCTTATTTTTTTATGATAAACAATGAAAAAAAATGCAGGATTAGGCAAGAATTTCGTAGGTTCAGATTACCGCATCAAGCTTTGACTCTCTTAAATTAAGAGTGTGCTATAAAATACAACAACTTGGAGATCCAGTTTTATGACTACCAACCAACAGAAAGTAGTACTGATTACGGGCGCAAGTAGCGGTATCGGTGAGGCAACAGCACGTCTACTCGCTCGTAAGGGCATCCACGTCATCCTGGGCGCACGACGCACGGAGCGCCTAGAAACCCTCGTGGCTACAATCCGCTCTGAGGGAGGCTCGGCGGAGTATCAGACCCTTGATGTTACTCATCGCGCCGACTTCCAAGCCTTTGTAGAATTTGCTCAGAGCAAATTTGGCCGCATTGATGTCATCGTCAACAATGCAGGTGTTATGCCGCTCTCGAAGCTAGAAGCGCTGAAAGTTGATGAATGGGACTTGATGATTGACGTGAACATCCGTGGCGTACTCAATGGCATTGCTGCTGGGCTACCGTTGATGAAACGCCAAGGATTTGGCCAGTTCGTCAACCTGTCCTCCATCGGCGGACACGCTGTCTGGCCAACCTGCGCCGTTTACTCAGCCACTAAGTTCGCGGTGTTGGCAATTTCGGAGGGGCTGCGTCAGGAAAATACTGACATTCGCGTTACAGTTATTTCGCCAGGCGTAACGGAGTCAGAACTTGCCGATAGCATTACTGACGCCGAAGCTGTCAAAGGTATGCAGGAATTCCGCAAGATTGCGCTTCCGGCTGAAGCGATCGCCAGAGCGATCGCCTTTGCAATCGAACAACCGGATGACGTTGATGTGAATGAGATTATCGTGCGTCCTACAGCCAGCGTATAGTTACGCAAAGATGCAGAGAATTTTCAACCTAAGCTAGCAGTAAAACAACTGAGAACCGCTATGTGATATCATGTCCGCCTAATTAGTTATAATTCCCGCATCTGTGCAAAAACCAGGAAACCCTCTTTCCCCCTGCCCCCAGCAAGAACTGTTCCCCTGCCGTCTTAATGATAAGTCTTTAACCGGACATGATATGACTACCCAAAAGTTTCAGTTACCCTGAACATTAAATGCAGATGTTGGACAGCGAACGCTAATGCGATCGACAGCGTGAGCAAAGTACTAGAGGGTTTGTAGTAAGCAATTTGCTGCTTAGAAAATAAGGACTAAGGTCGAATGGCACTAAGATAACGGGAAACCCATTATATATCAGGCTTTTGGGTGTGGGGTGTCGGGTGTTGGGTGTAGTGAGTCAGAAATTTATTTGTATCCCCACTCATATTTACTTTTCTTGATTTTTCCCGACACCCGACACCCTACCCCCAACACCCAGCCCAGACGAGCTTTCAGCTTTACAAGCGTGCCATTCGACTAAGGTCTTACTACGAGCCTCTACTTATTTTTCAGCCAGAATCGCGTAAATTTCCCGTTTAACTTGCTCTAAAAGCTCCCGTACCCGATTTATCCGCTCCATATTACCACTACGAGCAACCTGCACCACTGCAGCAGCTAACTCTGTGGCGGCATTCCGCAACTCAATAAACTCTTGGGGCTTACCTGTAACAAAACTTTTGAAGGTATCCCAAGGAGTGTCTGAAGGTTCTTGTTGGGAACGTTCTGCCAATAATTGTTTACCCTCATCCGTAATCGTATAAATCCGCTTGCCCCCTTCCTGTGCGCTCTTGAGATAACCTCCTTCTTCCAACAATTGGAGTGTTGGATACACTGAGCCAGGACTGAGGCGACGGAAACCACCGTAACGAGTTTGGTTGAGTCGATGGGGGATATTATTCCCCGCACCTCTCAGTTAAATCTGGGCGTGCGACTTTCACCGCACCCAGCTTCCGATGTTCTCAGCTTTTGCTTTTGCTCATGTGTTTATAATCGTGGCAACTCTCATGAGTTGCTTCGAGATTATTTTTCTTCCAGTTAGCGTGATTTCCGTCGATGTGATGCAGGTGTACCCGTTCCTCATCGATAAATTTCAGACCACAGGAAGCACATCTATGGTTTTGCTTCTTAAGGGCTTTAGAGGTCTCGCCGTCGTAGAGCTTGCTTTTACGTTCGCTCCAGTAGGCTGTGTCTCCGTCATAGGGGGATTTTGTTCCTTTGACTGAGACGTGTTTGTTTTCGGAGTGGGAAACTGCTGGGAATGCTTTGTCTAGTAGTTTCTTGCTAGAGTAGCGGTTTTGCTTGGCTTCCTTGTTGAATACCTTGTAAGCTCTTGTTTCGATGTGGTATAGCGAGTTTCTCGACCCGTCCATCTTGCAGAACTTATGGTAATTTCTCCAACCTCTAACTACCGGAGCTAATTTCTCAGCCTTTGTGGTAGCACCATAATTCGAGTTGTTGACGATGTGTTTTACTTTCTTACGAAATGCTTTGTAGTTATCCACTGAGGGAATACATCTAAACTTTCCGTTTTTCTGGACTTTGAAGTGCCAGCCGAGGAAATCAAACCCATCTGTCGCGGCGGTAACTTTGGTTTTCTTTTGGCTTACATTCATTCCGCGTTTGCGGAGGAACTCGCTGATTCTTTCAAGTATTTCTGTCGCGTCATCTTTGGGTTGAAGTATAATGACCATATCATCCGCGTATCGGACTGATGGTTCGACGATCCTACTGGATGGGGTTTTATTAGTGATTATATACCCTTGATCCTTGTTGTATCTGTGTATACTTTCAATGCCGTTGAGCGCGATATTAGCTAGTAACGGACTGACCACTCCCCCTTGGGGTGTTCCAAGTTCAGGGAATTCTGGATTTACACCTGCCTTGAGGCATCGGTATATTCCGAGTTTTAAGCCTTTTGGAGCAATGAGTTCTTCCATTATTGCTGAGTGATTAATCCTGTCGAAGCACTTCTCGATATCGAGTTCTATAACTCGTTTTTCTATTCCATTGCAAGCAGAACGGAGGTTATTAAAGATGTATTTTTGTGCATCGTGGGCAGAGCGCCCAGTTCTAAACCCGTAACTCCTGGCGTGGAAAGTGGCTTCATGTGCTGGTTCGAGTGCATATTTTGCTAGGCATTGCCAAGCTCTATCCGCGATGGTTGGTATCTTTAGCATTCTGGTAGTCCCGTCCTTCTTGGGGATGGGGATTTCCCGTAGTCCTTGATGCTTCCAATTTCCACTATTCATTTTCAGTAGTTCTTCAAGGTTGAAGCGTTCTTCAAATGAGAGGGATTTCTTACCATCAATACCCGCCGTCTTTTTGCCAGTATTTAGCTGAGATACAAGTCTAATTGCAAGAAATCGAGCCGAGGTGGATTTAAGAATAAGCTTTTGGAGTGACCTAGCCTTCCGCTTGTCTCCAACTTGAACCGCTTTAAATACGCGCTTTTGAAGGCGGAAAAGATTTCGGCGGAATTTCTTCCACGGTAAAGCTCTCCAAGATTCACTAGTATGTTTACTGTGTCTAATCATTTTCTCTTCTAGAGTTTGTATTTTCTGAACACCTCAGACCAATTACGGTCTGTCCTACCCGAATTGTGGGGGTTAATCCGCTCGTCTGGTCTACTTTGGGGAACGAATCCGCCCCTAGACCCACAACTCGTTTTTATTCGTTCCCTCGGAGAGATTGATGAGCCACTGCGTTGCGGGGGTTCCCCCCGTTGTAGCATGTGGCGTTGTTCCGTTAGGTGTGGTCAATTCAACCACTGGATTCCCAGGACTCTTACCGCTATAAAATGGAGATGCGGCGGGAATTAATTCTCCAGTGAAGTCAAGGTTTTTTATGTTACGCCCTGCTCTCAAATAGGTTGCTTTTCTAGACCCGGTTTCACCGTAGGAACTCCCTGTTAGCGCCAGTGTCAGCCCGTAACGGCTGTCTGATTGCACCCTGTTCCCAGCTTCACTCTACAAGAACCGAGCTTGTTCGGTGTGGGCAGATAAGGAGTCAATTCTGAGTCTGAATGGCAAGACTTGCACTTGCATCTGACCGAGAGTTCAGCCCTTTAGTGACAGTAATCTGCTGTCGGGCTGGATTAGTTATTTGCGGACTGATTACCGTGATTCACTAATCAACGAATCGCACCCATCTCTTTAATCAGGTCGTAACCATGACTAGGATGCTCGGATAAGAGTTCCAGCAGAATGAACTTGATGTCACCCCGACGAGTCCGGTATTCATCTCCCCAACCACGACCAAACATTTCATTATCAAAGCGTTTGTCATGATGTCTACCATGATGCTTGTCATGATGGTTGCCATGTCCAAACCAAGACCTGACAAGCAATGAATCCTCTTCGTTAACTCCTGCCCATGCAGGTGCGCCAAAACGTGACCGAAAATGTCTAAACATAAGTAAATCTCAAATCAACTTTCTCTAATATACGATATATCAGAATATATCGCGATATATCGGAATAGGATTTTGATGAAGATTTGTAACGAAAGCAGCTTCCACTAGCCAAGAGTCTGCACTTGGGGTCATGACGAAATACGTATAAAATGGGGCCTGACTGCCAATTCATTCTGGAACATCGGGCAAGGGCGGAATGGCAGGCTTGTTAAGGGCAAACCCATGATCTAGCTGCATGAGAGGGTGTGGGGAATTAATAAGATGTTGAACTCCTTGAGGCAAGTAAAATTTAATTGTCTTAAAACTACACCCTACACCCTACACCCTGCCAGCAAGGAGGTTTCAGCTTTTCTTAGTGCCATTCGGGCAAGGGCGCTATCCCCCGATCGCCCAGTATTGCGCAAAACTGCCCAAAATCCCGACGTTTATTTCCAAGCAAGGGAAACAGTAAATCCCTACTACGCTGCTTGTCCCAATATCATGCAATCTTATATGGATAAGTTTGCCGCACAGACAACCAGACACTATCACTTGCTTGATTATCATGGCGCAATTGATGCAGAACGAGTCATCATTTTGATAGGTTCAGGTTGTGAGGTAGTGCATGAAGTGGTATCGATGATGTTATGGTTGTCGCCGCAGAAAATCAGTTGCAAGAGGTAGCGTAATGATTGAAATTGTTGATAGCGATCGCTGTATCGGCTGTGATATCTGCGTGAAAGTTTGTCCGCGCGATGTCTTTGATTCTGGAGACGATGGAATAGCCGTAATTGCTCGTAAATCAGATTGTCAGACTTGTTTTTTGTGCGAGTTGTATTGCCCTGTTGATGCGCTTTATGTGTCGCCTTATGCCGAGCTGGACGATAAGGTTGATACAGAACAGTTAATTACCCAAAACTTGCTTGGTAGTTACACCCGTAACATGGGTTGGCATCATGGCAAAATGGGAGGGACTGACAAAGATCCAACTCAACAACTTAGAATTTTGAATAGGGTAAGGCAGGATAATGCAAGATTGATTGACACTCCCCTGGCTGAATAAATTTCGCCGATAGGCTCGCAGATATCTTAACGGAGGCGGAGCGATTTTGAATGGATGCCATCGACAAGTAATTAAACAGAAACATCCGCTCCATCGTGTTGTTCTGCTGGTGGCATCCCGATAAATTTCAATACATCTCCTTGTGGCTCTTTCCACTGGATCTCTGGTAGCCACTCATCCGGGTTGGTATATAGCAAATCTAAATTAGCCGCAATCTTCGCTGACTCCCAATCCCACCAAGATAGTTCTAGCAACCGTTCTACCGTTTCAGGTTTAAACCGATACCGAATTATCTTAGCTGGATTACCCACCACAATTGCATAGGCAGGAACATCGGAAGCAATAACAGCCTGTGCGCCTACAACTGCACCGTTGCCAATTTTCACCCCTGATAAAATCGTTGCCCCATACCCAATCCAAACATCATGACCAATAATCGTTGCCCCCTTAGAAGCCGCATCGGTGTAACGTTCTTCTGGCACAGCTTCTGCGGATAACCACTTGAAAGGAAATGTCGTTACTCTTGTCATAATATGGTTTCCTCCAGCAAAAATGATGATATCCTTAGCCAGAGAACAAAACTTTCCGATCTCAATCCGGTCGTCAGGGGTAAATATTGCTAAACTGATGTGCCGATCGAAGTAGGTGTAATCTCCAACCTTGATACGCGGGTCTTGAATGTGAGCATTTAGCCAAATCGGAGGAGGCGCGTATTCAAGCATAGTCATAAAAGGTAAAATCAAGGTTTTTAACCCGCGTAGGCGGGTTTTACCTGTGTAGCCGTGACTTTCAGTCGCCTGGTGCAAGATTACTCTATGGGCGATTTCCAGATGGATGCTGATGCCCTAGTATAGGATGGGGTGTGTAAGGTTCTTCTAAGAATTTGCGCTCTTGATCAGAAAGCTCTAAATCCACTGCCTCCACAGCCTCTTTAAGATGTTCTATCTTACTAGCGCCAATTATCGGAGATGTCACACCTGGTTGATGCAATAGCCAAGCTAGGGCAATTTGTGTGGGTTTCACACCCCGTTTTCCGGCTAATTCAACTACGCGATCGACTACTTTAAAATCTGAATCTTGATAGTAGAGATTGTGAGCAAATTCGTCAGTTTTTGCCCGCAATGTTTGGCCATGGTCTGACTTACTGCGATTCCCTGCTAAAAAGCCCCGCGCCAAGGGACTCCAAGGAATAATACCAATCCCTTGATCTAGGGCTAAGGGTATCACTTCTCGTTCTTCTTCCCGATAAACTAAGTTGTAGTGATTTTGAATTGATACAAAACGAGTCCAGCCGTGAATATCTGCTGTATAAAGAGCTTTAGCAAACTGCCATGCGTAAACACTAGAAATTCCTAAGTAACGGACTTTACCTGCTTTGACAATATCATGCAGTGCTTCTAGGGTTTCTTCAATGGGTGTTTCATAGTCCCAACGGTGAATTTGGTACAAGTCTACATAATCAGTTTGTAGCCGCCGCAAAGAAGCATCAATGCTGTCAAAAATATGTTTGCGAGATAGTCCTCGATCGTTAGGCCCATCGCCGACTTTGCCATGTACTTTAGTAGCAATCACAACTTGATCTCGTTTAGCAAAGTCTTTCAGCGCTCGTCCGACAATTTCTTCACTAGCACCCAAGGAATAGACATCGGCGGTATCAAAGAAATTAATCCCCAATTCCAAAGCCAGTTTGATAAATGGACGACTTTCTTCTTCTTCTAATACCCATTCGCGCAATTTACGCGAGCCATAAGTCATCGTGCCTAGTGTAATCCGGGATACTTTGAGTCCAGTTTTGCCAAGATTTACATATTTTGTCATACGGTTTGCTCTACTTTTTGTTGGGATGCTTAATAAGGTTGTGATATTTATATAGCCTTTTGACAGTGATTTGCCTAGAGTATTGCAGAGCTATGAGCATTGCTTTGCAAAAGCCAGGATACAAAATACTATATATCAATCGATTTACCGGAGTTATTAGCTATAATATTAAGAATTGCATATAAATGATAAATATGGAACAGGAAATCAGGAAATGGTGTGGAGAGGGGGCTGTTGGTAAAATCTCTCGGATCTACAAAGCGATCGCCACCGTGAATCCAACCAGGGCTGCGGCTAAAGCTCATAGTTCAAATAGTGTATAGTTTTAAAATTTCAAGAAAATTTTTAATATAGTTATACTTATCGATAGTTTTAGAGCCTTTTAAAATAGTTAAGGCTACAATTACCTGGATAGATTGTTATTTTAGTTAAATAAAATACTTGAACTACTATTAGTAAACAATAAATTTATTGCTGAGATAATAAAAAATAACATAATGTACATAGAAAATATATGTATAAATTATCCTATTTTATTATCTAATAATTTATATTCTAAAAATCTCAAAACAATACTTGATTTCAGATATTATTAGTTATACTAATATTTAGATAAGCTAACACTAGCCAAAGAATTATAGTGTTTATCGTCTGAGTGAGTTACATCTCGTTGCGGTGAGGGGCTACAGGCGAAGATGTAACTTATGCGAGGGCTACCATAACAAGCCTTTCTAAAAATACAGGATGCATCAGAGGAGTTGCTTGTTTTATCTGAAATGCTAGTGCATCAATTGCTGTTTTTTGTAATTTCTCAGAAATCAGTCTCAATCAACTTTGTCTACCAGCATCTATAAAGATGAGTGGGGACTAGGCAGCAAAATTGGTAAGTAAGAAAAATAGGAGATAGAGAGAAAATAATACTCTTAACTCCTCATTCTTGGCTGTTTTGTATTTATTTTTAGCACGAGGAAAAGCATGAAAAACACTCAAGTAACAATTAACGAACCCATTAGTGAAACACCTTGCAAATCTAACCAGAAAAAACTGACTGGTAATAAAAAACTCACTTGCACAAAACCACCACAACCAGGTGCAACCCAAGGAAATTGCCCTTTTGATGGAGCGATGGTTTCTGTCGGAGCTATTACTGATGCTGTTCATTTAGTACATGGTGCTGTTTCTTGTACTCACAATCCTTGGGCAACTCATGGTAGCCTATCATCAGGCTCACAATTATACCAAACTGCTTTTACTACTGACTTTAGTGAGGGTAATATCGTTTTTGGTGGAGAAAAGAAACTGTACAAAGCGATTGTGAATGTTGCTCAACGCTATCATCCTGCCGCTATTTTTGTTTATGCTACTTGTCTGTCTGCTTTGATTGGTGATGATATTGATAGTGTTTGCCAACTTGCTACACAACAAGTTAATATCCCAGTTATCTATGTAAATGCGCCTGGATTTCTTGGTAGTAAAAATTTAGGTAATCGCATTGGTAACGAAACTTTATTGAATGCTGTCATTGGTACAGCCGAACCGGAATTTACCACACCATTCGATATTAATATTGTTGGTGACTATAATGTTGCAGGTGAAACGTGGAATATCTTACCATTATTCCAAAAAATGGGAATTCGCGTTCTTTCTAAAATTACAGGTGATGCTCGTTATCAAGAAGTTTGCTATGCTCATCGCGCCAAATTAAATGTAGTGCTTTGCTCAAATGTAGCTATACAAATGGCGCAAACTATGGCGGAACGCTATGGAATTCCTTATATTGAAGAATCGTTCTATGGTGCGACCAACTTAAACGATTGCTTGCGGAATGTTGCGACCAAATTAAGTATATCCTTGGGAGATAGTGTTATTGCCTGGGAACTGCAAGAACGTACAGAAAAGTTAATTGTCGAAGAAAATGCTGCTCTAGATATCGCTTTAGCTCCTTACCTTGCTGATTTAAAAGGTAAACGGATTATTCTTTCTACTGGTGGTGTGAAAAGTTGGTCACTTATTTTAGCAGCCCAAGATTTGGGAATGGAAGTTATTGCAGCTACGGATGGCAAAACAACAGAAGAGGAGAAAGCTAAAATTAAACAATATCTTGGTGCAGATGCAATGCTTTTGTCTGACACAACTCCCCAGGCATTATTAAAGGTATTACACCAAACAAAAGCTGATGTGTTGATTACTGGGGCTGGCAATAAATATACAGCACTCAAAACGGGAATTCCTTTTTTAGACATTAACCATGAACGTCACCATGCTTATGCAGGTTATGCAGGTTTGGTGGTACTAGCACGCGAACTACATGAAGCCTTGTATAGTCCTATATGGAAGCAAATTAGCAAACCTGCTCCTTGGGATGAAAAAATCAGCTATCAGCTATAGGCGCAACTTTCTTCTGCCAAGCTGATATAGTTGATCGTCTTCCACTACACTTTTAAGGTGTGGCGGAAGATGCTTGTTTTCCAAATATTTGCTTTGTTGTACAAAGAGAAGCGACTTGTTCACCGAGCAATCCAACGGCTTACTGCTGGCAATTGTGCAGAGAACCAGAGCGCACCTAAAATAATCAGACTACCACAGACAATCAAGGCATTAGTCGCACCAAAATTATCTGCCAAAGTCCCCGCTAACAAATTTCCAAAGGGCATTGTACCCACCATTGCTAGGGCATAAAAACTCATTACCCGTCCGCGCTTATCCTCGGTAACTAGGGTTTGAATAATCATATTACTACTGGTAATGTTGAGGATAGAAAAGCAGCCTACAAATACCAGAATGATTATAGATAGCCAAACTTGACGCGAGAGTGAAAAAAATATCAAACTCATCCCAATGAAAACTTGAGCGACTACAATCAAACGCTCTAAGCCTACAATCCCTCGTCTGACACTTAGATACAAACAAGCAAACAACGAGCCAATCGGTGCTGAAGTGCTGAGGTGAGCCATCGTTGTTGCGTTTCCATTGAGAATCTTTGCTGCAAAAACAGGCATCAGCGCGACATGAGACATCCCGACGAAACCATGTAACGCTAGCATTAATAAAATTACTCTAATCGGCTGGAATTTCGAGACATATTCAAAGCCTTCCCGCAATTTCTCCAAAGTATCGCTAATGCCCGTAAGGGGTTGCATCTGTCTGGCTGGCAGCCGCATCGCTAGCAAGGTAAATATCGCAGGAATATAGCTGAGGGTATCGTAAAGAAAACAATATTTTACCCCTAGTGTTGCAATCAAAATCCCGCCCATAGCAGGCCCCACGACAAGAGAGGAACTTAACATTACTGAATTCAAGGCGATGGCATTACTCCAATCGGCGCGATCGTCTACGGTTTCGGTAACGATTGTATGGCGCACGGGCATATCTAATCCCTTGAGCAAACCATTGAAAGCACTCAGTACCAAGAGGATAGGAAAGGTAATCCAATTGGTAAAGGTGAGAATCGTTAAAGCCAAGGATACGCTAATTCCCAATATCTGCACCACCATTAACAAGTCACGACGACTCCAGCGATCGGACAATATGCCCGAAAAGGGAATCAGTAATAACGTAGGTAAAAATTGTACAAACCCTGCAACTCCCAACAACCAAGGCGATTGAGTCAAATCGTATACCAGCCAAGGAATAGTTAACTGCTGGGTCATAAATGTTCCAGACATTGATAGTAACTGTCCCCCGAAAAACAGGCGAAAATTACGCCAGCGCAAAGCGGGTAAATAGTGGTAAGTGATATTACTGATGCTTTCCCCTAGTTGTCTATGCCAAATTTTCATGAGTAAAATTTTATTATGGTTTACTAATAATTAGATTAACTAAGAACTGTTAAATAATCGCGTAGTTTGCTGCCCAGACATCGCTAATCTGTCTGAGCTAAGGCTTTTGCACATTGACATCGGATCGCTATAGAAGGGGATTGGTCTACAAAAACGTAGGAAATTACTATTTAGTAACTGTATACTACTTTAATTCTATCGGAATAGTGTATAATAATTTCAGTTATGCTCCCAGCATGGGAATGTTGCTAGCAGATATTGGGTATCGGCAAAATTCCCAAGGAAATAGGCGAGTGTGAACACCTCCCGACAGATAAAACTCTGGAGAATCCTAATGGGCTACAAACATATAGAAGTTAAACAGGTAGCTGGTTTCATCGGTGCAGAAATCGGCGGCGTAGACCTTTCCCGCTCTCTTTCCGAGGATCAAGTCCAAGAAATTCGCAAAGCGCTATTGAAGTGGAAAGTTGTGTTTTTTCGTGGCCAGAACATCGATCATGCTGCCCAGGTCGAGTTCACATCTCGTTTTGGCGAAGTGACTTTCGCCCATCCCTTAGGAGAGCCGGAACCAGTTCCGGGATTTCCCCAGATCAAACCCGTAGACCGTAAGCTTTATGAGCAGCAGTATGGTTTTCGCACTGGCGGCCCTTGGCACACAGATGTAACGGCGGCGATCAACCCACCAGCAGCGTCAATTTTACGCGCAGTTAATGTTCCTAGTTTCGGTGGTGATACCCAGTGGAGTAACCTTGTGGCAGCTTATGAGGGACTCTCAGCACCCCTGCGATCGCTAGCTGATACATTAAAAGCAGAACATCGCTTTAATGGGGGCGGTTATCAACCCCGCAACAACAAATTTGACGAGCGCATTGCTGTCAATCCCCTAGTTTCTATTCACCCAGTCGTCAGAGTTCATCCTGAGACTGGTGAGCGTGCCTTGTTCGTAAACCCTGGCTTCGTCTCTCGCATTGTTGATGTGTCACCAGAAGAGAGCAGACTGTTACTAGAGTTGTTCTTCAACCAAGTCACCAAACCTGCCTATACCACCCGTTTCCGTTGGAACAACGGTGATATCGCCTTCTGGGACAACCGTGCCACCGTGCATTTGGCTCCTCAAGATTTGGATCATTTAGATGTCGAACGTCTCCTCTATCGCACTACTATCACAGGCGATGTTCCAGTAGGAGTTGATGGTTCCCGTTCTGAAGTGGTTCAAGGTGAAGCTTTCAGCGCTAAAGTACCAAGCGTCTTCAAGCAGAAAGCTGAGTCTAAGGAAGCACAACCAGTCCTTTCGTAAAACTGAATTATAAGTTATGAGTACTGAGTAAATTAAAAACTACTCAGTACTTATGAACGCAGACATTACACCTTGTTGCTCTACAAAGGTAACTTTTGCATGACCGATCGCAGCAAAGCCAAGAGATTAATTATCTATCTAATTTGAGCGATGATTTTTAGCCATCCTGCTGTAAGACAATTAAATTTTACTTGCCTCAAGGAGTTCAACATCTTCTTAATTCCCCACACCCTCTCATGCAGCTAGATCATGGCTTTGCCCTTAACAAGCGTGCCATTCGGCTCTTGTGCATCATCATTGTGACGAGTCTATTAATGATGGTGATAGTTCTCATTGCTGGGCCAAAGTTTATAGAAATAGACCAAGCAACAGATACAGAGATCAAACAGGTAGAGGTGTAAACTTGACCGAATAATTCGTAATTCGTAATTCGTAATTCAAAATTTATTAATTACGAATTAATAATTAATTATTTGAGAGTACAAGCCCCTTAATTTATTAATTAAAGAAAATAAATTTATTCATTATTCAAGCCCCACGATTAAATCTCAGGTAATAATTACAAATTAGCAATTACGAATTATTTTGACATTTTTCCTAAAAAGCTATCAAAAAAAATTGAGTAGCCTAAAATGCTGATTTATTAGCAATAAAATTACTAAAGAAATCCGATTTTATTTTTGAAAAAGATTAGGAGAAAATGCCCGTTTTTTCAAAATTTAACGTTTAGTGTTTGCTAGCTGTTGAACTTTTTTATCTTCCCCATTAATTAGACCTGCTTCATCACCCATAACGCGCTCTAAGATTTCTTCTGCTAAAGTAAGGAATTCTGCATCTTTGCGTTTGCGAGGACGTGGTAGCGAGATACGCCGATCCATTGAAACTCGGCCATCTTCAATTAGTATGATGCGATCGGCTAGCGTTACTGCTTCATCTACATCATGAGTAATCAAGAACGCCGAAAATTTTTGTTCGTGCCAGATTTTTTCAATTAGTCTCTGCATCTCAATACGAGTCATGGCATCCAAAGCACCAAGCGGTTCATCTAACATTAGTAAGCGCGGCTCTCTGACTAAAGCCCTAGCAAGTGCTACCCGTTGTTTTTGTCCTCCAGAAAGCACAGAAGGCCAATCTTTTGCTCGTTGTATTAAACCTACTTGCTCAAGCGCCTTCTCTGCCTTTTGCCGCCAGTCTTTTTTGTTCAATCCTAATCCCACATTTCCTAAAACATTCTCCCACGGTAAGAGGCGGGCATTCTGGAACATTGTTCGCGCACTGCGATTACGCCCACGCAGTGGTTCCCCGTCAATTAAAACTCCGCCGTCACTGGGATGTTCAAACCCAGCTATCATCCGCAGGAGTGTACTTTTACCGCCACCACTGCGCCCAACAACTGCAATAAATTCTCCTGATGCTATCTCTAAATCGAGATTCTGCAACACTTGATTACTACCATAGGTCTTTGTCAGACCCATAACTTTTACCTCTGCGCCTTGTAGGGATGCCATCTTCACAAACCTCTCTAAATTGCAACAAAATTTTGAATAATAACTAGATAAACTTTAGGCAGGTTGGTAGTTAGTATCCCACCTTAACCATTTTTGTTCTAAAGCTTTGGCAGCGACATCTGCTAACTTGCCCAACAAGGCATAAAGCAAAATGCTCAAGACAACAACATCAGTTTGCATAAACTCACGAGCGTTCATTGCCATATACCCAATGCCAGAATCAAGTGTAATTGTTTCAGCGACAATCAAGGTTAGCCACATAATTCCCAAAGCATAACGCAGACCAACGATAATCGAACCCAATGCGCCTGGAAAGATGACTCGCTTAAATAAAGACCAGCCATGCAAGCCGTAGGATTTTGCCATTTCAATTAATTCTGGATCGACAGTACGAACTCCGTGAAAGGTATTAAGATAAATGGGAAAGAACACTCCTAATGCTACAAGAAAAACCTTAGCTTCTTCGCCAATGCCAAACCACAAAATTACAAGTGGGATTAACGCTAAGTGAGGAATATTCCGAATCATCTGTACTGAGGTGTCCAAATACTCTTCTGCTGGACGAGCCAATCCATTAAGTAATCCCAACCCAAAACCAATACTACCTCCTAGCAAGAACCCAATCACAGCCCGAATCGTACTGATAATCAAATTTCGCCACAGTTCTCCAGAACGGGATAAACGAACTCCTGCCAGAATTACATCTGAAGGAGCAGGCAATACCCTTGTAGAAAGCCAGCCAGATTTTACCAATATTTGCCAAAGAATAATTAGAACAATCGGCAAAATCCAAGGTTTCAGTTGCCGAAACCCCAGTTGAGGAAATTTGCTTTTTTTCATCTTGAAGCTCCTTCTGTTGTACGTTGCTTAGGAAAATCTTGGTTGGCGACAATTTCACCAAAAGGACTTAATACCTGTTGTTGTGCTGTAGCGGGTAAATCCTGAAGTGGTAAGCGGGGAAAGAGTAATTCAGCTACTCGATAAGCTTCTTCTAAATGGGGATATCCTGAAAGAATGAAAGTTTCAATTCCCAATTCGGCGTATTCCATCATCCTGGCAGTGACAGTATCGGCATCTCCTACTAAAGCCGTACCTGCGCCACCCCGCACCAGTCCCACTCCTGCCCAAAGATTAGGGCTGACTTCTAGTGCTTCACGATTACCACTGTGCAGTTGCGTCATCCGACGTTGCCCAACGGAATCTAAACGAGCATAAACTTTTTGAGCTTTGGCGATCGCTTCTTCATCAACATACTTAATTAAGTCATTGGCAGCATCCCAAGCTTCGCTCTCGGTTTCCCGCACAATTACATGTAAACGAATCCCAAAACGCAAAGTTCTACCTTCTTCAGCAGCTAACTTCCGAACTGCATTAATTTTCTCGGCTACTTGCTGTGGTGGTTCTCCCCAAGTCAGATACACATCAATGTGTTTAGCGGCAATTTGTTGGGCAATGGCTGATGAACCACCAAACCATAAAGGAGGATAAGGTGTTTGCACAGGAGGAAAAAGTAGCTTACTGCCTTTGACTTGAAAATATTCACCGCTGAAGTTAGCTTCTTCACCAGTCATAGTTGCTCGCCAAATCGACAAGAACTCATCTGTCAACTCATACCGTGCTGTGTGGTTGAGATGAACTCCATCTCCAGCCAATTCCACCGGATCGCCTCCTGTGACGACGTTAATCAGCAAGCGGCCATTGGATATGCGGTCAAGTGTAGCCGCCATCCGTGCTGCCATCCCAGGAGATGACAACCCTGGACGAACTGCTACTAAAAAACGCATCTGTTGAGTTGCTGCAACTAAGGATGAAGCTATTATCCAAGCGTCTTCACATGAACGTCCTGTAGGAAGTAAAGCACCCCTGTAGCCTAGATCGTCTACAGCTTGAGCAATTTGACGCAAGTATGGATAGGTAGCAGCACGTCCTCCCGTTGCTGTTCCCAGATAGCGTCCGTCACTGTAGGTGGGAATAAACCAAAATAGTTCCATCGATAATAGACTCCTTAAGTGTTTCAGATGTAGCTGTCAAGAATGCGATCGCCAGAAGGTGGGGCATAGTCTATCGCTGATGTAGCTTACAAACAGTTTTAATTAAGCTGTTTGCGATCGGACACCATCGCTACTTGATTGACATCAATTTTTTTAGGAACTAATTTTAGACGGTAAAAAGTATCAGCAAGCCTTTGTTGATAAGCAACAACTTCCTTAGTAATTGGTTCTAAACCATAAGCTCTTCTTTTTGCTACTTGCTCTAAAACACCTGCATCAATCCCAATTAAAGGTGAAAGGAGTTGTGCAACTTCTTTTGGTCTAGATTTTGCCCATTCATCTACTTTTTCGATTTCCTCTAAAACGATTTTCAGGCGATCAGAATGCTTTTTAGCAAAGCTTTGAGAAGCAAAAAGGAACTCTCGATTTTCGACTATATTTGTCGCATCTGTAAGTATTCGCGCCCCTGTAGCTTGTTCGGCAGCAGCAAAGTATGGATCCCAAATTGCCCAGGCATCTACCTTTTTTTGTTCAAATGCTGCTCTAGCATCCGCTGGAGGAATAAATATTGGTTGAATATCAGTATATTTCAAATTAGCTTTTGCCAATGCTTGTACAACTAAATGATGGACATTTGAGCCTTTATTTAAAGCAATTTTTTTGCCTTTTAAGTCAGCAAGATTGCGAATTTGAGAATCTTTTGGGACTAAAATTGCTTCACCTTTGGGATTAGGAGGTGAACTGGCAACATAAAGCAGAGGTGCGCCAGCTGCTTGAGCAGATATAGGAGGGGTTTCTCCTGCATGTCCAAAGTCTAGGCGACCAGCATTCAAAGCTTCTAATAGTTGCGGCCCAGCTGGAAATTGATTCCATCGCACTGATAAACCCATTGAGTTAAACTTTTTCTCCAAATCTCCCTTTGCTCTTAAAAGGCTAAGAGAGCCAAACTTCTGATGACCAATATGAACTACTTTTTCTGGATCTTGACCTATACTAAACGACGGCATAGATGCAGAAATTACCGAAGTATTTAGAGAACAACCAGAAATTATCAAACTTAAGCAGAAACTAACAGCAAATAAGAAGGTAAATTTTTTGCTTGAATATTCTTTGAATACCTTTACAGCTTTGTGACATTTTAATATAAATGCAGAAAAATTATCCCGATTTATAAGCATTGCGCCCTCAGTTTCAAGTATAAAAATTTTCTCCTAAAAAAATATTAAAAGCTTAACAAACTTTCATTAAAATCTTTGGAGGATTTTAAACTACAGTAAAGCTAGCAAGTTAATGTAGTATCTAGCTAAAGAATGATATAAAACTCTTATTTGATTTTTGAATAAGACTAGGAGACAATACGCAAATCGTAAATAAGTACGAATAAGGCTTTCATTTTGGTAACAGTAAGCCTCTTTCAGTACATAATCTACAACTTGTTTAAATTTAGGTTAATAAAAGGTTATGTAATTTCAGCAACTACCTTATATACCTTTAAACTACAGTAGATTGCGCAAAATACCGTATTTATACTTAATAAAAGTTTTAAGTATCAAACAACACATAGATACATAACGAAACCAGCTCACTATGTTTACTTTTAAAAATCCCTTGAAAGCTGTACAGGAACTTAACGTACTTTTAAATGATTGCCGTCTAGTAGTCTGTTCGATCAATCCTGACGAATTTAGTTGACAAAGCTATCCTCTGTATTTGAATCAATTACCAATGACGCGTAATATCATGTCCGGTGAAAGACTTATCATTAAGAACGCAGGGGGCAGGGGGAAAGAGGGTTTTCCGGTTTCTGCATAGATGACGGAAATTATAACTAATTAACCGGACATGATATAACGCTTGACTTCCACATCTGCGTTAACAACTACAATGGCATGGTTAGCAATTTTGAGCATTTTGATGTTATTAATTTGATCCCCAAAGACCGCAATCTTACTCAACCCCTGGCACCAGTTACATAAGCAACTGTTAAAGGATGTTGAGGATGATTAAAAACTTGCTCTACAGTACCTGATTCAATCAGTTGCCCAATGCCGTCTTGTACCCAAAATAGAGCGACTCGATCTGCAATTCTCTTGGCTTGAGCCAGATTGTGAGTAACAATTAACAGAGTATAGCGCTGGCGCAAACTAATAATTAAATCTTCAACAACGTTACTGGAAATAGGGTCGAGGGCACTACAAGGTTCATCCAGTAGTAAGACTTCTGGCTGCAAAGCCAAAGCTCTAGCTATGCACAAACGTTGCTGCTGTCCACCAGAAAGAGCCAAAGCTGAAGATTGCAGTCGGTCTTTTACTTCTTGCCATAGCCCTACATCCTCGAGGCTGGTTTCGATAATTGTATCAATTTGGTGGCGATCGCGGATACCATGCTCTCGCAAAGGCAATTCCAGATTCTGGCATATTGAGAAAGGAAAGGGATTGGGTTTTTGAAAAATCATGCCGACTTGACGCCGTAAGGCGATGACATTAATTTTGGGATTTAGCACCTCTAAACTACCAATGCGGATTCTTCCCTGAACTCGACACTTGGGAATCATATCGCTGAGGCGGTTGAGACAACTGAGTAAGCTAGTTTTTCCACAACCAGAAGGCCCAACCAAAGCCAAAATTTCTCCCGCATTGACAGCTAAGTTGACATTAGCAAGTGCAGTTTTTTGTGCGTATTGCAGAGTTAAGTTCTCAATTTGAATCAACGGTTCAGTAACTGCCAAGATGTTCTCCTCTATATCCACCAATCCTCATCCCGAAATAACTCTGCTGTGTAACCAACGTCGTGCAATCCAAGCTGCTGTGCCATTAATCAACAACAGTAGTAATAGCAAAACCGATGCACTAGCATAAGCACTCTTATCTCCTCCTGAAACGTTCATTGATAGATCAAAAATATGAACCGAAAGGGTACGCCCAGAGTCGAGGAGTGATTGTGGCATTCTGTCTACGTAACCGCTAGTGAAAATTAAAGCCGCAGTTTCGGCGATAGCCCGACCAACACCAAGCACAAATCCCACTATTAAACCAG
Organism: Nostoc sp. DedQUE08; assembly: GCF_034530895.1. Lineage (NCBI taxonomy): Bacteria > Bacillati > Cyanobacteriota > Cyanophyceae > Nostocales > Nostocaceae > Nostoc > Nostoc sp. DedQUE08. The sequence continues at coordinate 77,026 of NZ_JAVRCD010000017.1, read as the reverse complement.
GAACAGCAGCAGGTAATAATATTTGAAATATTGTCGTTGTGCGTGAAAAGCCAAGGGCGGCGGCTCCTAATCTGTATTCATTGGGAACCGCTAAAAATCCTTCCTCTGTAGAACGAATCAAAATTGGTAGCACCATACACGCCAGTGTGAGTCCGCCTGAAAGAATGGAAAACCCCAATCCTAAAACTTTGCAAAACAAGACGTTACCAAACAACCCGAAGACAATCGAAGGTACACCAGCAAGTACATCTAAACTACGGCGCACTAATCTAGCAAACCAACTATCACTAGGAGTAAATTCTGCTAGTAAAACTGCTGTACCAACACCAACGGGTAGGCAAACCGTCATACATACACCAATAATTAAAACGGTGGAAACGAGAATACTGGCAATTCCACCTTCTCTACCCGCATTTTCTGGTTCACTAATCAGAAATTCCCAAGATAAATATCCCATACCGTGCCAGAGGATATCGCTGACTATCCATAAAAAGATGGCGGTAACGAGGGCGGCTGTTGCCCAAACTAAGCTTGTTGCTAGCCACTCTCTAGGAGCGAGACGATTGTCTTTGCTTTGTTGTATCTCTACCATTTGCCCTGACTGATAACTTCAGCGATCGCCACTAAGACCACAATCATTCCCATCAATATCAAACCACTGACAAAGAGCGCACTACGGTGATCCTCTGTGGCATACGCCATTTCTAAAGCAATATTGGCTGTGAGTGTGCGGATGGGGTCAAATAAGCTTTTTGGGGTCTGTACCACATTGCCGCATACCATCAAAATTGCCATTGTTTCACCAATGGCACGACCTGTCCCTAAAATTAAGCCTGTAAATAACCCTGATTTGGCTGATGCAAAAACTACTGTGCAGATTGTTGTCCAACGTGATAACCCCAGTGCAGCAGCACCTTGAATGTAAGCGGTGGGAACTTTTTCTAGGCTAGCATCGGCTATAAGGGCGACTGTTGGCAGAATCATCACCGCCAGAATTGCTATTCCTGCTAATAGGCTTGGCCCTGGTGGATGAATTTTTCCAATCAAAGGAACCAGCACGACTAATCCCCAAAAGCCATACACTACAGAAGGAATCCCCGCTAATAATTCAATCAGGCGGCGATAGAGTTGGGCTACCATTGGCGGCGCATAGAATTGGCAAAAGACAGCAGATAAAATGCCTATAGGAGTAGCAATTAGCACTGCACCGACCATTGCCAAGAGGGAACCCAGCAACATGGGTGAGAGATTATATAAACCTGCTGTGGGGTTCCAAGAAGAGTCGGTAAAAAAGCGGGATATCTCTATATGACTGAAGATTGGTAAGGATTCGGAAAGTAGAAAAACAACAATTAAAAGTGCGATTGCTCCGGCGATTGTTGCTAACCCTCGTAGTATCCAAATTAACCAAAAATCATTTGGCGATGGAGACAAAGTTCTGCTTTTTAACAATGTCACTTACCTGCTGCGATTGTGCAAAATCAATAAATTCTTTAGCCAGTCCTTGGGGTTCGGTTTTTGTAACCAAGTTAAGCGGTCGAGAAATAGGAAAGCTCCCGTTTTGTACATTAGCTGTTGTTGCTGCTACACCGTTTACAGCTAGCAATTTGATTGGTACTTTATTGGCGGCGCTATTTTCTGCCGAGCCAATGGAAACATAGCCAATAGCATTCGGGTTTCCGGCTACAGTCTTAATTCCTTGCTCATTATCACCAATCACTACTTGTGCTTTGATGTCAGTATTTTTTAGCTTGAAGTAGTGGGTAAACAATTCCAGGGTAGAACGTCCTTCGGCTTTATTAACAACTGTAATTGCCCCATCTTTACCCCCTACCTGTTTCCAGTTATTCACCTTGCCTGTGTAAATATCTACAATTTGCTTGTCAGTTAGGGATGGCACGGGATTTTCCTGATGGATAATCATAGTTACTCCATCACGAGCGATGGAAAAGGCTTTTAAATCTTTTTCGTCGGGCTTTAAGGCACGGGAAACCATGCCAACATTGGCTACACCTTGACGAGCATCTGCAATACCGCGAGAAGAACCCCCTGATTGCACATCAACTCGCACACCGGAATGTTGCGATTCAAACTTTTTGCCAATTTCTGCTGCTAATGGTGCAACTGTACTTGAACCAGTAAGTACCAATTTTCCTTGTAGCTTATTTGGATCGTTTGTGACTGCTTGCGGAGGTTGAGAACAACCTTGCAACCAAATGCTCGTCACTAATCCTATTGCGATCGCCGAAATTTGGGAATGTTTCATCTTCTACCTTTAGATATTCCAGGTTTTAGTTGAACGAGAGAACACAACAACCAAAGTTTAAAGCCTTGCCTGTAGCTACTTCGACTTGAGGGGCAAGACGATAGAGAAATGCTTTGCCATCTCGCTCTCGCACAACTAATTTGGCTCGACGCAAAACCTGCAAATGATGAGAGAGGAGACTTTGCTCCAAATGCAAAATCGCATTCATCTCTCCGACTCGCTTCGGACTGTCAATCAATAGTTGTAAAACTCCTAAACGGGTTTCATCTGCCAGTACCTTAAGCTTGTCTACACAATCGATGCTTAAATTTGTATTATTTTGCATTGCCCTGAAAACGATAAGTTTTCCCGATCATGGTATAAATAGCAACAATTACAGAGTTGACAATTAAAATTTATTTGCACTTTTTAATAAACGAGTGTTCATATGAAATTGTATTCATGCTTAGTGTCTCATATTTGGTAACTCTCCGGTTCAACAGTTCTATACTTGCTTTTTACTCTTGTTCTGCACAGATCCGTAAGCGTGTAGGTTTAATCTTTCAAGACTTTCATCTGTTCCCTGGTACCGTCTATGACAACATTGCATTGGGTAACTCGACCATCACGCCAGAAGATGCCCGACATGCCGCCGAACTGATACAGACCCTAGATTTCATCGAGAGCTTGCCACTAGGCTTTGATACGGTACTGGAAGACCGCGGCCAAAATCTATCGCAAGGTCAACGCCAGTTGTTAGCGTTTATGCGTGTCATTGCCTTGAACCCCGAAATCTTGATTTTGGATGAAGCCACTGCCAGTATTGACCCAGAAACTGAAGCTGCCATCCAAGCACTTCACCTTCAGTCCAGACAATCCACAGAGGGACTGATACTAATGGGATTAGTGTTGTTAGATGCGATCGCCTCCGGTCGGTCAGAGATCATCGCCTCCACCGAGGCGTAGCCCACCGCTACACTTGATGTTTGACAAGAGCATTCTCAGAAAAAAGGGTGTGGGGGGTAGGGTGTCGGGTGTAGGGAAGACGGCATTGCCAAGCTCTTGAATAATCTGGTTTTTAGCATCTGTGTTATTCCAGGCTTGTTCTAAGTTTTACAGCCTTTTCAGCGCAAAGGTGGGGATTTGCCAATACCAGAAGATTACTCAATCTTTATGGCAGTTGCAGATAAAATTGGTTTTGATAGTCGAGGTCGTCGTCTCTTTCGTTCAAGTACAAATGGGCAACAAACCCAAGAAATTGATAGTGATTTACCTCTGATTCTAGAAAAGTTCAAAAAGTTTCTTAAAGAGGTATGGCAAAATAATGTTGAGAAATAGCACTTGCTGTCTATTAGCGCCGTCAAAGTTACCTATGCAAGTTGTATATGGGGAAAATCAGGACGTATCTCATGAATTTGCAGACTTACTTTAACTACTATAGAATTCCTATTTAATTTTTGAAAAACTGAGAAAATCGAAGCCTTGCATAATAGAGATTAAAACCTCAGTATACTTAGTAATATTTAAGTTGGATTCCTCTAGCTATTTTCTAATCTAGAACTTAAAATAGTCGTTAATACTGTTTGCGGGACTTTGGTGCGACTTCCGAACCTAGCATCTGAAGCTATCCTAGCTTGTCGTGTCGTCATTCCCCGAACAGTACCCCCAAAGAAAAGGGTGTTGGGGATAGGGGGTAGGGTGTAGGGGAAGAAGTGATGCAATATTCTTCACGAATGGCACGCTTGATAAGCGTAAATTCCTGGTATTACTGGATAAAAGGGTGTAGGGTGTGGGGAAGTAAGAATGTGTTGAACTGCTTGACGTACTTGCATTCAATTGTCTTAAACCCTACACCCAACCCCCCATACCCTACACCCTACACCCTACACCCTACACCCAACCCCCTACACCCTGTTTTCGATCAACAATGGACATTAATCGGGCTAACCAACATCAGCAGGTGGCAAGGGAAGATTTAGTCATGTTTATTAATGCCTGCCTCTCCTGCACAGGACAGCGTGAGTTCTATGGTGATGGTTACGGGCAGCGCGTATCTATTGACTTTTTGCACGACTATATTTTAGGTAATTACCGCTTACTCTATACCCGGACATTGGCAGCAGGGATTAACCACTTCAACCAAGCGCAGATTATCCTCAAATTACTAGCAACAGGAAAACACACACCCCCTGAACATCGACAAGAAGAAGGTGCATTAATTGCCGCAGCATTAACAGCCTTACCACCACAACGAGGTTGGGAAGTATTGCAACAATTACGGAAAAGAAGTATTAATAATCGTCGTAGCAGAGCGATCGCTCGTGATTATCTCCAGCAAAAACGTGACATCAACTTTGATGCTGTGAAGTATCGCTCCAAATTTCGAGCGATCGCCTCCCATGCTCACCTCACCTTACCAGGGGAATTAGGTAATTTTCTCTTTGGTAAATGGAAACAGCAAGTTTATCAAACAGAGCTATTCGAGACATTTCGCCAAGCACACTATAGCGCTCAAGCAGTTTATCAACTACCCTTTACAGTTGCCGAAGGTTTAGCAGCAAAACATGGAATTAAACGAGAGGTCTTTTTATCCCGTATTCAAGAACAAATGACCTTGAATGAAAAATTGCGATTTCAAAGTTCAGCCAACCGCACAGAAGTAGAAATCGACATTAATTTAGGTCGTCTCCCCCTAACTCGTTTGGCGCTGTATATCTTATCTTTGCCATTGGAGACTCGCAAACAGCAGTGGGATATCTTAAACCAAGCATTAGAGAAATCTGCTGCCTTCACATTAAGAAAATCACCTCTAAAACTAGGACGAGTAGCCGCAGTTCTAGATTGCAGCTACTCCAGTTCCGGTTCAGCCGAAAAACATCGTCGTCCTCTAGGGGTAGCCTTAGCTACTCATTACTTACTAAAAGCAGCATCCCAGGAATATCAAGCTTTTTGGACAGCATCAACCAACGATCCACTGCTGATTCTACCTCGTGGACAAACAGACCTCGCTACTCCCTTACTGGATGCTTTGGACTGGGGCGCAGATCTAGTAGTAATTGTAACCGATGGTTGGGAAAACGATCCCCCCAGTGGAGCATCAGAAATTCTACGTGTATATCGTCATCATTTAGACCCAAAACAAAAAACTTCCATTATTCATTGCAACCCTGTTTACAACGCCGATGACTTTTCTTTACACCCCCTGAGTCCCGCAATTCCCACAGTAGGATTACGAGATGCAGAAGATTTACCTACGATGTTGGGCTTTGCCCGGTTTGCTGAAGGTTCTGCATCTTTAGCCGAACTAGAATCATATTTAGCAGAGCGAGTTAAGCAAATGTTAAGGGTGTAGGGTGTGGGGTGTTGGGTGTTGGGTGTAGTGTTTAAGACAATTGAATGCGAGTACGTCAAGCAGTTCAACACATTTTTAATTCCCCCCACACCCAACACCCTACCCCCAACACCCTGCTAGCAAGAAAATTTATTTACTTTCAAGAGCATGAATTAAACCTAGTAAGAGTTTACCAACTAATTCACATTGATTAAGAATACTATTGGTAGTCTCAGAAGAAGCTAGTTCAATTCTTTGAGAGATTAACCAATGAGTCTCTAACTCTTTGAGAGAACCTTGCGATATATATAAAAAATGGATATATTCTCCCCTGGATTTGCGTCCATACCCTTCAGCAATATTCGCTGCTATAGACACAGAAGCTCGACGAATCTGTGAAGTCATTCCATAAAGTTCTTCTTTGGGAAAAGTTTTGGTAAGACGATAGCAAATTTCAGCTAGATTTACCGCCTCCTGCCAAACTTTTAAGTCTTGGTAAGATTGAATTTTGGAATTTCCCATAACTTATATATTAACTTACCCTACACCCCACACCCTACACCCCACACCCCACACCCTACACCCCACACCCTACACCCCACACCCTACACCCCACACCCTATCCTATGGCATCCAAAAGCAATCTGTTAACAGACATATCACTCAAAGGATTAGAAATTGCTCCTTCTCAAATACGGGGAGCAGTGCGGATTGTGCCATTATTGCGCCATCAAGTACGTAACGACTTGCGCTTGCTGTGTCGTAGCTACGATGAAGATTTAGCAGTTGTTTCTTTAGCAGGAGAAATGACAGCACCAGGAATGAAATATTTTTCCTATGTTCCTCACGGGCTAGTGTTGTCCTGGACTAATGACGGCAGTCCTGTGGGGGCTTTTGGGGGACAGCTTTTTAAAACAGATGGTAAACAGCTAAACTATGGTTGCGCCAGTGTCCGGTTAATGCACCGGATGGTGAAGCGGGAATCTACTAATCAACTGAGATTTTTGCCACTGCACCTGGCAATGGAAGGCTTTTTATCAATGTTCTTTTCTGGCCCTGATATTGCCTGGAGTGAATATTCTAAGTATGCCCTTTCTCATGGGCTGGGTAGCCGAATGGAAAGCTCTTTTAGTGGACGTTACATTGCTGGACTAGAAGATGCTTTGCGGGTATTTGAAATTCACTCTCGACAGGTTGGGGTATTGGTATTTGTTGCCGAAGCATTAGCATCAGCTTTTGTAGTACCTACACCAGAGGACTATCGACTTCTGCACAATAGCTTGTTAGAAGATTTCTATGGTGAGTTATTGTACCAATACGCGTTGCTGCACGATACAACTTTTCCCATGAGTGTATCTTTAGATGAGTCAAAAATTAATGATTTAACAGCCTTGAGAGCAGCAGTACAAAATATGCGTTCAGATTGGGCATCGTTTCAGGGTTTCATGGCAGAGGGACTGTTAAGACGCAAGTTAATTTCCCAAAAAGTCTATACTGCTGGTTCGTTCATGTTACAACGATTTATTACTGACCTCAACCCCAGCGAAGAAAATCATATTGGGGAAGCGATTATTCGAGAGAATGGTGAATTGGAGTATTTGAAGACTTATCGCTTATCAGGTATGCAGACTCGCCGAGTTTATTTGCTGAGTCAGTTAGCGAACCATAATTGGAATTTGGATGCTACAGCTAGTAAATTGGGCAATACACGAGAGGAACTTGTGCTGCGTTTAGAGAAGGTGGGTTTTGGTTATTTGCTTAATGCAGAAGTACGACAAGCGGCATTGAAAAAAGTTAAGGGTAAAAGGTGATATTGTCTTGCTAAAATTCAGCATTATTTTTTTACAAATTAATTTCAATACATTCGTCAATTTCCGAAAAAGTAAGCTGTTGTGCGTATAATTTGGACTTTTTCGGGTCTGCCACCATTGGTAACTCTGTAATGCTCTGGAAAATTACAGATGCGACAGCTTATAACACTGAGTCAAACAGGGTGAATACAAATCCTAAATGATTCATGAGAAAACACTATATTCATGCAGCTTTGGAAAGTCAAAAATTTGACAATCAATCGCTAACTCAAATAACCCTTTGACCACAGAGAACGAATGGCAAAAAAGTAAACTTCTCGAATCAATAGACCTCTTGCAAAAGTCCTAAATGCGTGGGACAAGTAGGTTAGAGTTGGGTAGCATCTATGACCTACGAACAAGTAAAGAGCCTGAAGTCAGAGGACTTTAAACGCTTGTGTGGTGTACGTCCAGATACTTTTAACGAGATGGTAGAGGTAGTGCGATCGCACAGCCAGCCAAAACAGAAAACAGGGCGGTCGGGTAAATTAAGCTTAGAAGACCAATTGTTGATGACATTGGAATACTGGAGAGAGTACCGTACCTACTTTTATATAAGCCTAAAAGGAGAGAGATTTAGAGAGAGGTTTTCCAGATACCGTGAAAAGTCAGAACTACTGCCCCCTGCCCCCTGCCTCACTTCGGCTACGCTCAGTGACCACCTGCCTCCTGCCCCCTGCCTCACTTCGGCTACGCTCAGTGACCACCTGCCCCCTTCAAAAGTCCCTAAGCTCGTCTCGCCAAGTTTGCCACGATCCATGCCAATTGAACAGGTTCAACGGGTTTAGCAACGTGTACTTGAAAGCCAGCTTCGATCGCTTTGTGTCGTTGTGCCTCACTTGCGTAGGCAGTAAGGGCAACGGCTGGAATTTGCCCGCCTGCTTCGGCACTGAGCGATCGCACTTGCCGAATCAGCCAGTAACCGTCGTCTTCGGGCATCCCAATATCGCTAATCAGCACATTGAATCGATTGGGGTTTTCGCAAAGAGCGGATAAGGCTGCTCTAGCCGATGCGGCGGTTAGCACTTGGGCCCCATAGCTTTCCAGCACAAATCTGAACAGATCGCAGGTATCAACTTCATCGTCTACGGCTAAAACGCACAATCCTGTTAAAACAGGCACAGGTGCAGCCGAAGTATTGACCGCTTCTATCAATGTCATCGGCTCTACATCACTCGCTGATGTCACCTCTGAGGTCAGATTCCGTAGCGGCAGCCGAACGGTGAATGTCGCGCCTTGCCCCTCACCTAGACTTTCCGCCTGCACCGTGCCGCCGTGCAGTTCGATCAGATGACGCACGATCGCTAGCCCCAATCCCAGCCCAGCTTTTGCCTTGGTGGTGCTGGAGTCTCCTTGACGAAACCGCTCGAAAATGTGCGGCAACAAGTCCGCCTTAATTCCTTGTCCGGTGTCACTGACTTGAATTTGAGCCTGAGTCCCGATCGACTCAAGCACAATTTCGACTCGTCCACCTGACGGCGTGAACTTGATGGCGTTGGAGAGCAGATTATACAAGACTTGCTGTAAACGATCGATATCCCCAATGACCATTGCAGGATTCAAGTGTGAAACAAGTTGAATGTTCTTGGCTTCGGCTGAGAGTTGAATAGATTCGAGCGACGATCGAATCACCACGCCTAAATCAATCAGACGGCTGTTGAGAAGCAGCTTACCGCTGGTGATGCGGGAAATGTCGAGAATATCTTCAATCAGTTGAGATTGCAATTTTGCACTGCGCTCGATGACTTCTAGGGCATGAGTGACCATCGCTGCATTCAGGCTGCGCGTGCGAAGCATTTTTGCCCAACCCAGCATGGTGTTGAGCGGGTTTCGGAGTTCATGGGAGAGGTTCGAGACAAATTCATCTTTGGCTCGGTTGGCGGCTTCTGCCTGCTGACGGGCGACTTGCTCTTGTAATAGCTGCGCTCGCTCCAGTTCAAACTGCTTGCGATTGGTGATGTCTGAGATCGCCAGCAAAATCATGTCCGTCTGGTCGTCTCGTTGCAGCTTGCAGGCATTGAGCAGCATGGTTTTTTGCCCAATCCGTTCAAAATAATGCTCTATCTCAAAATTTTGAACTTGATGATCGTTGATTAACACGTCTTCTAGAATCGATCGCAGTTCGGGAATATTCCACTGCTGATTGCCTAGCTCAAACAAGAAGGCTCGCTCGGTTTCAGCTTGAGTAACCTGAAACATTTTGTAGAACGCTTGATTGGCCGTGTTCACCCGCAGATCGGAGTGTAACACGAGTAGCGGGATCTGCACGGTTTCGACGATCGCTTCTGCATAGTTACGAGCAATTTCTAACACTTCGGCATGGCATTTGAGCGCGTTGATGTCGAGGAAAACCATAGTTACCCCGTCAATTTGATTTTCCGTCGTGCGATAAGGGCGAATGCGGAGTGCATACCAGTAGCCTGCTTGAGTTTGGATATCCTGTTCTTTGGTGTTGAGCGTCTCCAGTACCTCTAAGGTCATCGCTTCTAAATGAGAAACGTCAAAATCAGTGCGGAGGTCGTGAAACGGTCGGCCGACATCGGCAACAATGAAATTGAACAAACGCTGTGCGGCAGGTGTAAAGCGGCGAATTCTCAAATCATTGGTCAGCATTAAAATGGGGACGTTGATGCTCTCAATGAAGTTGTTCAGGTCGCTATTGTCTCGGTTTTGTTGCAGATTGCGGCTACGAAGTTCGTCGTTTGTTGTGGAAAGTTCTTCGTTAGTGGCTTGAATTTCTTCTTTCGCCGTTTGAAGTTCTTCGTTCGTGCTTTGCAACTCCTCGTTGCTCGACAGGATTTCTTCGTTCGCTACGCGCAGGCTTTGGTTGAGATAGTTCTGTTCTTGAATGACCGCTTGCAGATGGGCTTGCGCCGAAAGTTCGCGTTGCGTTGCGGCGGCTAGCGACTGCCTAAGCTGCATCACTTCACGCTCTAAGTCTTCTAGCTCTCGCCCCTCAGTGAGGGTGGAAGTGAGGGGAGTAGCCAAAGGTAAAACCGCTTCAAAAATCACTAGAAAATAAGCCGCGTTTGCCGTTGTCGGCTGAAACGGCATCACTTCCAGATTGAGAAACGTGGATTGCTCACCTGATTTAATCTCAATTCGTTCTTGTCGAACCGAAACGTTTTGCGTTTGAGCTTGATAAATTGCCGTCCGCAGCGCGATCGCCAATCCTTCTCGCGCCATCAGCAGCAAGTTTAAGTCGATACTGCCAGGGGTCAGTTTCAGGTAGCGATCGGTGTCTCCACGCATAGACAAAATCTGCATTTGGTCGTTAACAACAACAGAGACAGGCGCATAGCGATTTGAAATCAGCCGATCGATTTCTCGTGCCAGATCCAACGTACTGGCGATGGTTTCAGTGACGCGATCCTGATGAGCGACGCTGACAAACGGCAAAGGAGGAGTCGTAAACGAAAACAGCGATCGCGTCGAAGTCAGCTTCTTTCCATAAATCTTCGCCGCTTCATCTACAGAAGTAAACAATTCTGAGGAAGTTTTGACGCTCTCTGAAGTACCCAAGACCAGAAAGCCCGTTGGGTTGAGGCTGTAGTGAAACAGCGACATGATTCGCTCTTGCAAGGGATCGGATAGATAGATCAGCACGTTCCGGCAGCTAATCAGATCGAGATTCGAGAAAGGCGGGTCGCCGCCTAAGTTGTGACGAGCAAACACACACAGTTCGCGAATCGCGCTGCTGATTTGATAGCCCCCGCTTTCCAGGGGTACAAAGAAGCGATCGCGGCGCTCTAGGGAAACGCCCTCCATTTGGCTGTCTAAGTAGAAGCCGGCTCTAGCTTTGTTGATGGCGGCTTTGCTAATATCGGTAGCAAAAATCTGAATCGGCGGCACGGTGGCGCGATCGCTAAAAAACTCTAACAGGCAGATGCCGAGGGAGTAAACTTCTTCTCCGGTTGAGCAGCCTGCCACCCAAACCCGAATCGGTCTTGCTGCGGTTTTGTTTTGGCTAATCGCCGGAAAAACCTGCGCTTTTAACTGCTCAAACGTTTCCGGGTCACGAAAGAAACTAGTGACGTGAATCAGAATTTCTTCATACAGTGCTTGCACTTCAGCCGGATGTGCTTGTAGATACCAAGCGTAGTCTTCTAAGGTTTCTAGCTTATAGAGCAGCATCCGTCGCTGCATTCGACGATCGATCGTACTGGGCTTATAAGCGGTGAAGTCAACGCCCGTCGTTGTTCGCAGCAGGGCAAAAATTCGGGTCAGCGCATTGCCTGGTTCGGACAACTTCTCTATAACTTGCAGTGGCTCTGAGTATAACAAAAAGAGGCTGCGACTGAGGGCAGCTATTTGTTTAGCGATCGCTTTTGGCGGCAGCACAAAATCAACGTTCCCAGTTGCCACAGCAGTACTCGGCATACTGTCAAATCTTGCCGTGTCTTCACACTGAGCAAACGTCACCCCACCAGCTACTTTGATCGCTTTCAACCCCTGAGAACCGTCTCCATCCATACCCGATAGCACGATGGCGATCGCTTTGCTGCCGCAATTGGCTGCCAATGATTTAAAAAACGCATCCCCCGGCAGATATTTGCCGTCAATCTTCTGACGCGAAGCCAAGTGCAGCATACCATCGACAATCGTCATCTCAGTATTAGGTGGAATCACATACACTTCGTTTGGCTCGACCATCATTCGGTCTTGCACCTGCTGCACTGGCATGGTAGTGACTTTGCCTAGAATTTCAGACAGCAAGCTTTTGTGGTCAGGAGATAAGTGCTGAATTAGCACAAACGCCATGCCCGTATCCGTGGGCAAGTGAGCAATGAGTTCTGTAAATGCCTCTAATCCCCCAGCAGAAGCAGCGATGCCAACAATCGGAAAGGGAGCATCGGTTTTAGGGAATTGCTCTGGATCGATCGGTTCACCTGGAGGCAGTGCAAATGAATTTTCTCTGGGGGGGGGAAATTCATGGATAGAAAGCAGAGATCCTTTTATTAACGGGGTTTTGAGCATTTTTTGCCAAAATAATTGGCGCAAACTCAGGGCAATGTGCTAAGTCAGCCTCATCCTATCGCACTGGGTCAGTCATAATCTTCCCCCCAAAGTAGGCAATCAAGAGCCAATTGCACGTTTAATTACCTGATTTTTCAATTGTCGAAAATACAAATAACACACAATAGCACTGCAATTCTAGTCCAGTGAGACTATTCCTTAGGACTCTTGCAAAAGTGCTTTTTGCAAGAGAGGGAAAAGGGTAAAGGGGAAGGGGACGATACAGAACTTTTTCCCCTTCCCCCCGCCCCTTATCCCGACTTATGCAAGAAGTCTAATCTTTTTGCTTGTAACCAAATGTCTTCTACAGGATTCTGTTGTGGAGCATTCGGGGCAAAACGCTCACAAGTTATCAACCATTGTTCTGTTTCTAATTCTGCATTGAGCGAGTCTAAATACTCTTTAATTTGCCCGGAACGGTGGTAACTAGCACCGTCCCAAATAATTAAAATTTTTGCACCTCTTCGTTGTGACTGAAGATATTCTAAAAAACCTATTGTCGTCTGAGAATTAGCTTTTTTTGCTTTGGAAATCAAAAATTCTTTTGTTTTATAGTCTAATGCCCCGAAATAAGTTTGTTTACAACGAGTGTTGGCTACAGCAACTGATACTCGTTCGCTCGTTTTGCCCCAAACATAACCGTTTACGTCTCCCCATAACAAGTCCCTTAATTCTGTAGCAACAATCGTTCATCAGTATCCAAGGTTGCTAGGGGATTTTCTATATCTATCCATGAAACCTGTTCTTCTAGCTTGTCACAACAAGAACGTACTAAACGCAAACCGACATCTAACGAAAGTTGAGTATTTGTTGGGGTAAACTCTTGCAAGATGCTGGCTTCTATCGTCTGATACCGATCGAGGTGCCTGCTGAGTTTTAGGAGAAAATTTGCTCCTTCACCACCATCTTTGATAGCAAACTGCAAAATGGAATCGACGTAAGCTCTAACTTTGGGGTTTTTAATTCCCTCGGTAGCTGATGTATAGAGCAATTCCCCATTAAGATATTCAAAATCTGGTACATACAGGCGATCGCCAACTAGTTCAAATATCTGCATCCCTTGAGCTGGTCTGACTGTTAACTTTTCGCACCTGACTCGATGAGCCGCTTTTTCAAGCAATGTAATCACTGCTAATATTATTGATGGATAGTTACTATCTATACATCTTATTTCTACCGTGCCGAGTTTGTTGAGTCTAACTGGATTCCAAGCTGACTTGAGTAAGTCCCCTCCGGCTTCTTTGAACAGATTCGGTTCAATTGAGGCTTTTTGCATTGCTTGTAACCAAGCATAGTAACGAGCAAATTGCTGTTCAACTAAACCTTCGACACTTTCGGCATAAGACATAAGGGAGCCAACAGGCTGTAAATGAGTGTAAACTCCTTCCCAACCAAAGATTTCGCTACCCCGATAACGAATTGTGTGCGCGGCTAGACCAATCGCTTGTCCCTCATAAAAGGGACACGCCCGCGTCAGGGAAATCAGTGCAGAGTCACAAGCTGTAGCTAAATTAAAGATATTTAATAGTTCTTCTCGCTCTGCCAATGTTGAGTTGTAGGATATTGCAACACGAGGGTCAATTACCCCAGGCGGAACTTCTAAATGCAGATGCGTACCTGTACATTTTCCGGCGTGTAAAAATTGTTCATAGCCTACAGTCCGCGCTTGGATATGGTAATTAGGCTGATCCCGCATAACTGGCATAGTATGCAAAGGATAGCTAGACAAAGGATAAAGGCGTAAACCAATCTGTTGCGCTGCACAGAGTGCTAATTTGAGATTTGTAAGATAAACTCTTCCTAATTCTTTGGCAGTGTCCGCAGGCGGCGTGTTAATTTCTACCATACTTTTGACGAACTCTGCCACAAAGTATTTTGGGTTTAAACCTTGTGCTTGAGCCATTAACTGGCAACTTGTTAAAAACTCATCGGCGCGATCGCTCAAATGACCAGCTTCATCTACCAGAAAAAATTCTTGCTCAAGACCAATACGACGCTTTACTAGATCCATTTAGACCTCCGTAAGAGTAATCCCGCCACAGCCCCAATACTTTATATGTAGCTTAAAGGATAAAGTGACGAATAGTACGTTTGTAAAGCTGAAACACAAGAGGATTAAGCAGTACTGTCACTAGCAGGCGCAGCGATGGCGATTACGCGATCGCAAAGGATACTGAACAAAAGCGGCGATCGCACATTGAGGTGAAAGATTTCTTCGTCAACGCCACTGCCTTGCCATTCAGTTAAATGCTGGTTTTATGAACTAATTGTAGCCATATTCCCTCTATATTCTAGAAACATTGGAACGATGTTTCTGTGCAAGTTTTTTGAGTTGTGTAAGCAAAAGATAGTATGCTAATAACAAGCAACTAACCATTCTGTTCGGTTGAGATAGTCAAGCGATCGCTTTTTTCCCAGCGATCGCTTTTAATTTTTCACTAATTGGCACAATTGACCGTAAAGCTTATACCTTCTGACCGCTTACTGCTATTGGGGTTTATCCTTAGAAGACTCATTTATTTTGATTTGAGTATTTGTGGCGGGTTTAGTAATGCTTGCTTTTTGATTTCGATAATCTTGCACGGTTAGAAGTTGCCAACTAGAATCTTGTGAAAGTTCCAAAACCCATTGATGATAATCATATAGACTTTCTCTATGCCCAACACTGATAAACGTTGTTTTTGTCTCTTGTAACTGTTGATACAAGTTTCCTTCGTTTTTCAAATCTAAAGCGCTGGTTGCTTCGTCTAATATAGTAAAGCTAGGACGGGTAACTAATAGTCTTGCAAAAGCTAGGCGTTGTTGTTCTCCCAGCGATAAGATATTTTCCCAAGGAACTTCTGTATCAAAGTTGTCCACTCGACTAAGCAAGTTTTGCAAGTTAACTTGTTGCAATACTTCTTTGAGTTCTGCGTCGGTCATCTGGTGGTTTGTATTCGGATAGAGTAACTGTTCGCGCAAAGTTCCCAAGATGATGTAAGGACGTTGAGGCAAAAACAACAATTCTTTTAGGGGAGGTCGCACCAGACGACCGGTTCCTGCGTTCCACAAACCAGCGATCGCTCTTAACAGAGAACTTTTACCTCGACCACTAGGGCCAACAATTAATAAACCTTCTCCTGCTTGAACAGTCAGCGACAAATCTTCGACAATCACCTGTTCGTAATCCGGTGTTTGTAAAGTGACATCATCAAAAGCGAGATGATTTTCTTCGATTGTTTTGATGGTACTGACATTTTCTGGTTGTTTAGTTACTGTTTCTAAAGCATCTGAAAAATCAGCTAAACGCTCAACATAACTGGAAAATCGTCCAGAAGTTCCAAATTCATCTATTAATGTTGCCAGCCCATTAGCAAACATACTGCAAGCTACAACTGCTTGGCTAACTTGTCCGAAATCAATTTCACCTCGAATATATACAGGTGCAAATATTAAATAAGGAAATATTTGGATAATAGACCGATATCCTCTGTTAAAAATGTCTTTATTTCTTTCCCAATCAATCTTACTTTCAGAATTTTTAAAAAGATGATTAAATCTCCGCTGAATGATATTTAATTCTTGGTTTTCTCCCCGGAAAAAAGCTATCGATTCAGCATGGTTACGAACATGAGTTAAGCTATATGTATAATCAGCTTTAGATTCAAGTTCTTCTTGAGTAATCTTATCTAATTCTTGACTCAAATAAACAGCAATCAAATTGCCTATAATCGTATAAGTAAGCAGAAATGCTACAGCAAATTGGGAAATTGACCAAAGAATTATTAAAAAAGTCGTCATTTCCAGGATTTTTTCAAACAAAGTAGCTGAAAAATTTAGAGCAGTCCTGGCAATAGGTTCGATTTCTTGGGATAGACGTTGATCTGGGTTATCGATATCGGAGCTAAAATTGATTTTATAATAAGCGCGATCGCTAAAATATTTTTCTAAAATCTGCTGATTCAGCCATTGATACCAATCAAGGGCAATTTTTTTTCTGACAAATTTAGTCAATCCTGTCAAGAACGTGATTAAGAGCAGCCCAAGACCGTAAAGTGATAACGTACTAAAAAACTTAGAAGTATCTTTATCTTGAATAATGACATCGATTAAATAGCGATCGACGAAGCTATTAAAGGCAGTTACGCCCACAAGTCCAATTATTAATAAGATTAGGAGAACGAGCATTCCCCATGCCTGAATCACATCTGAAAATGCTCTTCCGTTGAGATTTGTGGGATACCAGTAAGGCCCGGCGATCGCTTTGACATTTTCCCAAAATCGAGTAAAACCGGAAGAAGTATTTGTTAATGATTGATTTTGAATAACTTGGGTTGACATGTTTTATCAATAAACGGAAATCTTGTTTGAGTGAATAAGGCAGGAGGCTGCAATCAGTGTAGGCTCTAAACTTACATTGATTGCAGATGGGGCTTAAATCCTTGCTTGCAAGCGATCGTGGCAAGCTATACAAGGACAGTATTCCTTCTGCCTTCCTTGTTAAACTTAGTAATTTTTAGTGCTGAGTAATAAGTGAAGTTTATCACTCATGACTCAGCACTTGGAACTATTTTTCCATTTAGATTACGGCAGTTTGCAAGTAATACCATTACAAGTTTTGAAACTTGTTCCAAACTTCAGGATTGACGATGTGAAGCGGCTTTTCACCTTGAAGCACTTGAAGTATTTGATTAGCTGCGGAAAGCGCAGCAGCCATACCAGCTTCAGGTGTAACTCCAGCTAGATGAGGTGAGTAAATTACATTGTCAAAGTTATATAAAGGATTATCTATAGATGGGGGTTCAGGCTCAAACACATCTAGTGCAGCTCCAGCTATCCATTTTTCGCGTAGAGCTACAACCAAATCTTTTTCACGAACTATCTTCCCACGAGAGGTATTGATCAAAAAAGCAGTAGATTTCATCTTCTTAAAAGCTTCCAGAGCAAACATTTCATGAGTTTCATCGGTTAGCTCAGGATGTAAAGATACAAAATCAGATTCAGCCAGAAGATAATCTAAATCTTTGACTAGAGTTGCACCTACTGTTTCGGCTTTATTGGATGGAACATAAGGATCGTAGGCTAAAACTCGCATTTGAAATGCTGTACTACAAATTTTAGCAACAGCACTACCAATTCTTCCCAAACCAACAATACCAAGTGTTTTTCCTTCTACTTGAATTGGTTGTATCTGATTACGAATTAAATAGTTTCCTGTTTTCACACACTGATTGAGGAAACTCAAATTTTTTGCAAGAGATAAAATCATGCAAATCGTGTGTTCTGTAACAGCAGTTGTTGACAACCCTGGGTTATTGACTACGACAATTCCCTGTTCTGTTGCAGCAGCAATATCGATGGCATCAGTTCCAAATCCAGATGTACTGATGACTTTTAATTTTTTTGCCAATTGAATTGATTGGGCATCTAATTTAGTAGGATAACGGACAAATACGCCAGATGCGTCTTGAATAGCATCATTGATTTTATTCTTAGTCGGTTCTTTGATAATTTCGATATTAGTGTGTTCCTCAAGGAGTTTTTCGCCTGTTTCGTCATACATTCTCCCGATTAAAAGAACTTTGTGAGTTTTAGTATTCGTTGCTGAAATTTGGGGGAAAATAGCTGTCATACAATTTCTCCTAGATTAAATTATTTCACACAAAAGAGTTTATGGGCGATGGATATAATTGTTGAGGTAGTTTCATACTTTCTAGAATTAAATTAGAATTATTAGAATTAGATACGGTTGGCTCTAATAGCTGAGACAAGTTTTGAGCAATGGTAATTAAAGGGTCGATCGCTTGAATAGAATCAATGCCATTTAACTTGAGATATTTGGCTAGAATATGAAATTCTGTACAACCAGAAATAAAGGAACGAGTCTTATATTTATTTAACAAGTTTTGAACGTCTTCAAGAATTGCTAGTGGGTTTTGTCCTCGTTTTAATACTTTAAAAATCATCTCATGAATCAAGCGATAATCTTTTTCATCTGGAGAAATAATTTTATTCGCAGCAGTACAACCTCGTTCAAACAATTTTTTTTTGTAAGTACCTGTACCTGCAAGTAAAAGGGCAGGCTCATCATGTTCTTGCAGTTGTTGGTCTGCAATTTTAATTAAGGAGATTACTTTATTAGTCTGATGCTCTGGAAGATGAGCCAAAGCATAATGAGCAGTACAACAACCAATCACTATGCGATCGACTAATTGATTAAGTTTTTCTAAATGTATTTGCACAAAATCAATGAATTCTCTTTCATTTCCGCTATGAACTGAAGTCGTGCGATCTGGTGCAGAGGGAAGTGAGAAAACAATAACGTTGGGTGCTTCTTGTTCGTTGTCGATATACTGGTTGTATTCATAAATGGTTTTAAGAAATTCAACAGTAATTACAGGCCCCATTCCGCCTAAAACTCCAAGAACTGGTAGTTTATTCATAAATATCCTCAAAATTTGTGATTACTATGGTTGAACTGTGTAGATGACTAAAAATTAAAATTGGTAGCGAAAAGGTTGTTATCTTCACGTTCGGGGTTCTCTGTGCGATCGCATAGCTTTAATAATGGTGTGTCAGGAAATTTTACTACTTCTTCTAGAAGACCTTCTAACAACTTGAGAATCAAGGAAATACGTTCGCTGGCAAATATATCTGTGTTGTAAATTAATTTCAGATATAGTTCTCCTTCGTCTACAAAAGTGAATTCTAAATCAAATTTAGCAGTGACAATTTCTTGAGTAATAGAGTTAACAGTAATTCCATCTAAAGCTAAATCTACATTTTGATTGTTTTGCAGTACAACTGCAATATCAAATAGGGGATTACGGCTAGGATCGCGTTTGAAATTTAAATCTGATACTAGTTTGTCAAAGGGATATTCTTGGTTATCATACGCCTCTATTGTTGTTATTTTCACTTTTGCAAGTAAAGTAGCAAAACTCTCGTCTGCTGCTATTTGGTCGCGTAAAACTAAAGTATTAACATAAAAGCCTATTTGTTCTTCTAAATCGGGATGATTTCGTCCAGCGATGGGAGAGCCGATTGTAATCTCATTTTGTTCGGTATAGCGAAAGAGAAAACTTTTGACTAAAGTCAGTAAGCCCATAAATAAACTGGCTTCTTGAGTTTTGATTAATAACTCAAAATCCTTGATTAATTCTGGCTTTGGCTTCCAAATCGTCGCAGTTCCTGAGAAACTTTGCACTGCTGGCCGAATACGATCTAAAGGTAAGTCAAGACGCGCCGGAGTAGGAGTTAATTTAGCTAACCAGTAATCGCGTTGTGCTTGTAGTTTTGACGTTTGCAACTGCTGGTCTTGCCAGTAGCTATAGTCTTTATAATGAATCCTCAAAGGTGGCGGTAATTCTACATTTTGTTGTCCGTAGGCATGATAATGTGCGAGGAAATCTTTAATTAAAACGCCTGCTGACCACCCATCTGAAATGATGTGGTGCATATTAAACAGAACTATATAACTCTCTTCACTGAGTTTTAGTAAGTTAACCTTAAGTAAAGGCCCTGTTTCCAAATTAAAAGTAGTTTTGGCGTTGTTGCAAATAGCTTCAACAATGATATTTTCTGGTTTTTCATATTCCATTAAGTCTATCTGTTTAATTGCAAAATCCATTTGCTCATGTACTACTTGACGCGGTTCATTATTTATTAAGGTAAACATAGTACGCAAAATTTCATAGCGTTGAATCAAATGTTGAAAAGCATTTTCAAAAGCAGCAATATTTAAATTTCCTTTGAATTGATAAGCACTAGGCATTCCGTAGGCATTATGGTTGCGATCGATAAATTCTAAAGCCCAAAGGCGGCGTTGCCCATAAGACATAGGATAAGATGTTTGCTGAGTTATTGCTGGTATGGGTTTTTGATAATTGTATTGGGTTTTAGAGATTAAATCTGCTAATCCGACGATTGTGGGAACTTTAAAGAAGTCAGCCAATTTGATTAACACATTTAATTCTTTATGAACGTGATTTACTACTCTCGAAAGTAACAGAGAGTGTCCACCAATTTCAAAGAAGTTATCAAAAATACCGATGGGATATTTAGTAAGAATCTTTTCCCAGATATTGACTAGCTTTGACTCTAAAGTATTACGCGGTGCGGCGTAAGCTATTTGGGTTAATTTACCTGCTTCCTTGATTTCGAGAAGCGATCGCAAGTCAATTTTGCCATGTCTAGTTAAAGGAAATTGCTTTAAAAAGACAAAGGAAGTAGGAATCATGTAAACTGGCAGAAAATTCGAGAGGAATTCTCTGATTTCTGAAATTTCTATCTGTTTATCAGTTTGACAATAGGCAGATAACTGAGTTTGATTATTTAATGTCGGTAACACAATTGCTCTCTCAATCTGGGCATAACGGCTAAGTTGGTATTCAATTTCACCTGGATCTATACGATAGCCATTTACCTTAACTTGATTATCTTTTCGCCCCATAAATTCAATCACACCTGGGGCAATTTGTTTACCTAAATCTCCTGTTCTAAAGATAATTTTTTCTGAACTAAGAAAGCTGGATTGAAATTTTTCCTTGGTGATTTGGAGAAGATTGCGATAACCAGCGGCTAATGCTGCACCTTCTACGCAAATTTCACCTACTATATGCAGAGGTACGGTGTTATTGAATTCATCCAGGACAAATAATCGATTGTTATGGAAAACCTGACCAAGAGGTACGTCTGTATTTAAATTTTCATCGATTGTATATTGAGATACGCCAACACAAGTTTCTGTGGAACCGTAGACATTGCTGATAATTTTCGCTGGGAAGCGTTTTCGTAAAGCGATCGCAGTTGCTTTATCTAATTTCTCTCCCCCTGAAGAGATATATTTTAAGCTAGGGATAGTTTCTTCAGGTTCGAGTACATTTAAGATTTCTCGATAGATAGATGGCGTTGTGTGCAGTGCATTAATTTGGTTTTCTTGTAAAAAGGAAACTAAATGCCCTATATGCTGTACTTCGTACATATATAAAGCAGCACCTATTGTCAAAGGTAAAAAGATATTACGAAAAGATGGATCGTGGGTGACAGGTGCAGTGAAGATATAGCGCCATTCAGGATGTTTATCTAAGTCAAATGTGAGTCGTAAACTCCGAATTACATTCAAAATAGAGATGTGACGACCCATAACTCCTTTAGGATTTCCTGTTGAGCCAGAAGTGTATAAAATATAAGCAATTTGGCTAGTGTCTGGTTTGAGTTTCGGCTCAGTTTTATCAAAATCTGCCAAAATATTATCGATTCGATCCAAACAAATTGCTTCGATTTCTTGAGGTAATTGAGAGACAAAATTACTCTCCGTGAGACAAATATCACAGCCGCTATCTTTTAAAATAAAATCGATGCGACTACTAGGATATTGGGGGTCTATCGGCACATAAGTTGCCCCAGTTTTAAAAGTAGCCAGAATGCCGATAATTAAGTTTTGATTGCGTCCGAGTGCTAGTGCGATCGCCTTCCCAGAAGTAATGTGATATATCTCATGTAAATAATTAGACAAACGATTTATTTTATCATTCAATTCTCGATATGTAAGAGTCGTTTGTCCAACGATTAATGCTGGTGCATTTGGCGTAAATTTGACTTGAGCAATGAAGTCATCAACGATGGTATAATTTTCAGGTAATTCTATTGTTGGGCCGATTAATTCTGCCAATAATTGTTTCTGTTGCACTTGTGTTAATAAAGGCAACTCAGAAAGCAAACCATTGGCATTTTTAATTATCCCCTCCATTAAAATTTCAAAACTTTCTAGAAACTGTTTGATAGTTTCCGGTTTAAAAAGTTCTGTATTATAGTTGCAGTAGATAATGAGTGCATCATTGACTTCAATGAAATTAAAGCCTAAATCAAAAGGAGTGTAGCCAATTGGCTCTGGTGGGAGCGATACTTTTAATCCCTCAAACTCAGGTAGAGTTAAACTAGGATCCATATTGAAAGAGACTGAAATCAGAGGAGAACGAGAAAAATCCCGTTGTAATTGCAAGGCTGCTAATAACTCTTCTAAAGCGTGACTTTGGTGTTTAAAAGCGGCTATGAGTGTTTCTTTTGTATGACGAAGATGTGCAACAAAAGAAGTAGTAATATCTGTCTGAATACGAACTGGTAAAAATTGCGAACAAAAGCCAACTAATGTTTCGCTGCCTTCAAATTGTCGTCCAGAAATGGGAATACCAATTACTAAATCATCATGACCGGAAATTCGACGCAGAAAAGCTGTGTAAGCAGCGAACATTGTCATAAATAATGTCGCTTGATTTTTGCGTCCTACAATTTGCAAATTTTGCCACAGTTGAGGAGCAATAATTTTACTTTCTCTACCCCCTGTATAAGTTTTGACAGCAGGACGAGGAAAGTCAGTAGTCAGCTCAAATACAGGGATTTCTCCCTCATAAGTTTTTAACCAAAAATCACGATGCTCTTGCATTTGTGAACTTTGTGCTTCTTGCTGTCGCAAAGCTAAATATTGGCGAAACTGCATTGGTGGCGCTAAAGAGTCTGTAACAACACCAATTTTTGCTGAATAAAGTTTGCCAATTTCATTCAAAATTAGCCCTAATGACCAACCATCTGCAACGATATGATGAGTTTTTAAAGATAGCAGATAATGTTCGGGTGCTAAACGCATCAGTACAGCTGCAAATAAAGGAGCGATACTCAAATCAAAAGGTTTTTGAGACAACTGAGTTCTTAATTCTAAAGCACTTGCTTCAGGGTTATCTTCATCTATTAAATTAATTAACGGTAGGTCAATTTTGACACTATTGATAACTTCTTGGAGTTCGCCTTGTTCTAAGATTTGGGTTCGCAATGCCTCGTGGCGGTTGACTACTTCATTAATCGCTTGCTGCAAAGATGAAATATTTAAAGAACCACGCAATTCTAAAGAAGTAGTAACGTTATATGATGCTGAAGCGGTTGTGTCTAATTCTGCCAATAACCAAAGCTGACGTTGCGCTTCATTGGTAGAAAATTTCTGGTTTAAATTATTCCTACCATCTTCATCGTCAGAGCGATCGCTTTCTTCTCTTTTCTTTGCTTGTGGTGGTTTAGCATTTTCAAAAAAACCCGCTTGTCGCAGTTCTATAATTGCTTCTTTGACAGCAGTTACTACTTTATCTATATCTTTATTGGTATGGTAAATCGATAGAAAACAAACTCGTTTTTCCCATGTATAAATACCTTTGACATTCAGTAAGTAGTAAAAGAGTGGTAATTCAATAGGTTGTAAGAAAAGACTATAAGCTCCAAAAGGTTCAAAGCGAAATAAAGAGCCGAAATTAACAATGCGGATAGGAATTCCTATTTCTTGAAAGAACTGATTAACTTCAGTAGCTAATCGATTAGTTAATTGGTTTACCCTTTCTTGAAGCGTTGCACCTTGTTCGCGTAAATGTAGCATTACTGCACGACAAGCTGCCAAAGCTAAAGGATGACGACAGAAAGTTCCACCATAAGCGGTTAATTCTGTTTGCGGATGGGAATTATCTCCATAACTCCAGAAACCGCCATCAATTGTATCTAAAAAATCTGCTTTGCCACAGATCGTGCTGATAGGCAAACCACCACCAATAGCCTTACCGTAAACTACGATATCTGCGTCAATATCAAACCATTCTTGCGCTCCTCCTAGAGCTATCCTAAATCCAGTAATAATTTCATCAAAAATTAGCGCAATATCTTTTTCATGAGTCAATTTTCGTAATTTTTGTAGAAACTCTTTAGGTTGCAAATCGGGTTTACGGCTTTGAACAGGTTCTACTAAAACTGCTGCTAAATTATCAGCTTGAGCAGCAATTATTTCTAGACTTTCTTCGGCTCCGTAAGTAAGAACTATTACGTCTTCAACCATTCCTGATGGTGTACCGAGACTTAATGGTTGAGCGGTTCCTAGCTCCTCTCCAACTCTTGCTAAAATGCCATCAAAAGTACCGTGATAAGAACCAGAAAATAAAGCAATTTTTTGGCGTTTTGTCCGCGAACGAGCAATACGAACTGCTGCCATAATTGCTTCTGTACCAGTATTACTAAAAGCGACTCGCTCCACACCTGTCATTTCACAAATTAAAGCAGCCGTTTCTGCTGCAATATTAGACTGCATTCCTAATCCGATTCCGTGTTGCATTTGCTGCTGAACTGCTTCTATAACGAAATCAGGACTGTGCCCAAAAAAGTTAACACCAAACCCCATTGCTAAGTCGATGTAATCATTGCCATCGATATCACGAAAATATGCACCTTGGGCTGATTCTGAGACAATGGGATACTGAAATTCTTTTAAAGCCATGCGGAAATCAATGGTAGGTTTAACATCAACCATTGTCTTTCGGCTGTTTTGCGAATATGCCTTAGATTTTGCTGTTTTTTGATTATAAATAATCTCTAGTTTTTGGATAAAAGCTTGCTGTTGTTCTGTTAAAGATTTCTTCTCAGTCAGCTTTAAGGCTAATGGGTTTAAACTAGGAGAACTAGTTTTTTGAGGCGAACCAGTTTTAATTTGTTGAGGCAAAGGTGTAGTTTCTATTTTGCTTGTTTTAGAAACTGTTTGGTTAATTAAAACTTCTGATGTATTGCTTGGTGCGACAGATCCCGATTGGAGTATTTCTAATTGCTTGAGAATGGTTTTTTCATATACATCTTTGAGGTCTTTTAAAGATTGTAGTTGAGCCATCATCAAAGCTTCTTTGCCAGAGGTTTGTGTTGATAATGGTACTGTTTTAACTTGGCTAACAATAGCGCTTTCAGCAGAGGTAGAAGCAATAATTAACTCTTGTCCATTGTAGATGCTGGTATTATTCTGTTGAGAAAAACTATCCGCAGTGGCAAAACCGCAACGTTTTAAAACAGCACACCAACTTTCTCCACTTAATAATGGAGTATCTATACGTAACTCTTTGTCTTGAAAGCGCCACCATCCGGGCGTAAGTCCAAAGGTTAAATCAAGCCAGGAATTATTTTCTACTGTTTCTAGTAGTACTAAATAACCACCAGGTAGTAGTAATTCTCGAATATTATTTAGTGTTTCTGTAATATTTCGGGTACTATGAAGCACATTAGCAGCGACAGCTATGTGATAAGAATGTGCTATTAGTCCTTGAGAAACTGGTGATTTTTCAATATCTAATTGATGGAAGTTGAGATTATCTCTGTGTTTAAACTTTTGTCGCGCTTTATTCAGGAGAACAGGAGAAAGTTCGGTAAAAGAATAAGTTGTATAATTGAGATTTAAATCATTAAGAATTGCTTCTGAAGTCGCACCTGTACCACCTCCTACTTCAATAATTTGGTAAGGGCGATCGCTACTAGAAAAACTCTTTAAAATGAAGTTAATTTCTTGAGCTACTCGTTGATTCATTAAACGAGATACTGGAGAATTACCATATATGCTTTCCGCATGAATCACTGAACCTGCTGGGAAAATTAACTCTAGAGGATCTATATTTCCTTTCAATACTTCTGCTAGATTTTCTCCACAGCGTTGCAGCATTTCTAACTCAGGTTTTGCTGCTGGACAAGTAGTTTGCAGATTTTCTATAGCTTCTGGTAAAGAAAAAGGCGTAGGTAGGTTTTGTACTATCCAGATGTTACCTTGATTTTGAATAATTCCAGCTTGCTCTAAAGTTTTTAAATAACGAGTAATTAAAACATGATATTTTGGGGCAATAGGCAAAGTTTGTAATAAGTTTTCTGTTGTCCAACTTTCTGCTATCTTTAGTTTTTTACCTAATACTTTTAAAGCTTTCAAGATATAGGCAATACTAATCGGTTGTAATTGTGAAATTACCCAGAGATAATTATTTAATTCTGACTCAGAATTAGATACTTTATTAGACGTTTCATTTAATATAGTAGCTACTGAAGATATTTCTAATGGTTTTTGTTCAATATAATCAGAAAGATAATTAGCTATATCAGCAATTGTTTGCAAATCGGTAAATAATCGATCTATCTTAACTTTAACGCCAAAATTCTCTTCAATTTTACGAGCAAAGTCAGTCAAAATAATTGAATCTGCTCCTAGATTTAATAAAGTTTCATCATCTCTAATGTCATTTTCATCTTCTTTTAGAAGCAGAGCCAAGATAGACTTTAACTGATTGCCGATTTCTTGCTGATGTTTTTGGATATTTGAAACTTTTGCTACAGTCATCTTGGTCTCCATTAGCTCGTTTTCTACAGACACTTCTTTAATTGAACTTGATTCGACTGAAATAGCAGATTTAAATTGAAACCTTTTTCGTTGAAAAGGATAGTTTGGTAATTGAATATTTCTGTAACCGTAATCTTCATTGAATTTTTCGGCGTTAAAATTTACTCCATGAATGTAGAGTTGGGCTAGTGTTGATAACATAGTCTGCCAGTTATCCAAACCTCTATTGAGAGAACTCAGCCAGATAACTTCATCGTTATAACGGCGACCTTGTTCTGCAAGTATTGGTCTTGGGCCGACTTCTAAAAACAGGTTATATCCTTTGTTTAACGCCGTAATCAGACTTTGCAAAAATTGCACGGTTTGACGGCATTGTTGTCTCCAGTAACTTGCATCGGGCGTATTTGCTATAGTTTGTCCGTTAATTCCTGAAAGTATTGGAATTTGGGGCTGATCGTAAGAAATACTACGAGCAGCAGTTTCAAAATCATCTAAAATTGACTCTATTAATGGAGAGTGAAAAGCACCGTCAACTGATAGTAATTGAACAGCTATTTTTTGGTTTTTGCAGTTGGCTACAATTTCATCAACGCTATTACTTTCTCCAGAAATTACAATTTGTTGAGGATGGTTAATAGCCGCAATTGAAACTGTATTACTATAGTTTTGAATTAGATAAAGTACCGTAGCTTCATCTGCAAAAATTGAAGCCATTTTTCCTGTAGGCGCAGTTTGCATTAATTGCCCACGTTTAACAATTAATTCTAAACCTGCTTCTAAACTAAATACTTTTGCAATACAAGCTGCGACATATTCACCAACGCTATGACCAATTAGTAAACTTGGTGTGATTCCCCAAGATTGCCACAGCATGGCAACTGAATATTCTAGAGCAAATATAGCTGGTTGAGCGTATGCAGTTTGATTGAGTAAATCTGTGCGATCGCCAAATAATATATCTTGTAGTGGATACTCTAAATAATTCGCTAAAATATCTGCACATTTGTCAATATATTTACGGAATGTAGGTTGGGTTTGGTAAAGTTGATGACCCATACCTGCATAACAAGCTCCTTGACCAGTGAAGAGAAAGACAATTTTCGGCTGTTTTTCTCCTGCGAAACGTTGATAAAAAGTAAAATTATCAATAGTTTTTTCGTCAGCAAAATTCGCTAATTTTTGTTGCAATTTTGGTAATGTATCTGCAACGATCGCCAATCGTTCAGCTAGAGGCGATCTACCCATTGCCGCACTATGGCAGATATCTCCGATTTCTAGATGAGATTCTAAGTGGGTGTAAAAACGTCGCGCTAGTTCTTTTAAAGCTGTTTCGTTATGAGCGGAAATCGTCAACAGATGACTAGGACGTTGCAGCTTAATTTCTGGTGTGTTGCCAACAGGCGCTTGTTCGACAATTACATGAGCATTTGTTCCAGAAAAACCGAAGGAACTCACCCCGGCAATGCGGACTTCACCATTGTTAGACCAGGGTATTGTTTGACCGGGAATTTTAATTGGATACCCTTGCCAATTAATCAGGGGATTAGGTTCTTGAAAGTGAAGATGAGGCGGAATTTCACCATGCTGGAGGGCGAGAATTGTCTTGATCGTGCCTGCTATCCCTGCGGCGGCTTCGAGATGTCCGATATTAGTCTTAACTGAACCGACGTAAAGAGGTTGCGATCGCTCTCCATAAACAGCAGCGATGGCGTTCATCTCAATAGGATCGCCTAAAGAAGTTCCCGTGCCATGTGCTTCTATATACCCTACCTCCTGGGGTTTGACTCTGGCATCAGCTAAGGCTTGGCGGAGTAAATCTTGTTGGGCGGGGCCGCTAGGAACTGTCAACCCGGCGGCTGCACCGTTATGATTGACCGCAGATCCTCGGAGGAGGGCGAGAATGCGATCGCCATTTTTCTGGGCGACAGACAAGCGTTTCAAGACTAAAACCCCACACCCTTCTCCCCGTACATAACCGTTTGCAGCTGCATCAAAAGTCTTGCAGCGACCATCGGGAGACATCATCCCCGACTGGGAAAGGTTAATCGTAATTGCCGGATTTAAGATCAGATTTACTCCAGCTACTAAAGCTAGTTCGCATTCATGATTTCTTAAGCTGCGAATAGCTTGGTGAATGGCAACCAGTGAAGAAGCACAGGCTGCATCAATAGACATACAAGGGCCGCGGAGGTTTAAAAAATAAGATAGCCGTCCTGCTGCGGCACTCAGGGCGTTTCCTGTACCAAAAAAAGAATCGATTTCATCATAGTTGCTTTTGTAGACTGTCATCGCGTGGTCAACACTAGTTATACCGACAAACACACCCACGCGATCGCTTACTAAATTGGTTGGTGGTAAATTGGCGTTTTCTAAAGCTTCCCATGTCACTTCCAGGAGTAACCTTTGTTGAGGGTCCATTGAGGTTGCTTCGCGGGAAGATATGGAGAAGAAACGGGCATCAAATTCTGTAATATCCTGTTGTAAAAATCCTCCATAACGAGTGTTCATTTTGCCGGGAGTAGGTTCTGGAGCATAAAATTTTGAGATATCCCAACGGTTTTTAGGAACTTCTACAATTGCGTCAAGTCCGGCTTTACAGGAATTCCAATAACCTTCAGGGGAATTTATGCCTCCAGGGAAACGACAACCCATCCCAATAACAGCAATTGACTCGCTTTGTCTGGTTTCTAATTCGGTAATGCGAGCTTGCATTGCCTCCATTTTTGTTAAGGTTGATGCTATGAGTTTTTTATAATCTGTAGTTTGAGCCATATAATTTTTTTTAATGCAGAGTGACGCGGAGGTTTACGCTAAGGTTCGCAAAGTGTTAGTTAAAGGTGCTTTATTCATCATATTGTTCGAGTTCTGCTAGCTTTTGATTAAGTAGTGTTGCTAGTTCGTCTTCATCAAGGCTGTCATAAGGATTTGGAGCAGATGTTTGTGAGTTTATTTCTACCTCAAATTCGATACTATCAGCTAAGACTTCTTCTTTCAGATAATTACTAATACTTGTGATATTAGGGTAATCAAATATTACAGATGATGGTAAAGTGCAAGCTAAGTTAATTTCTAGCCGATTTTTAAATTCTAGTACCATTAACGAATTTAAACCTAACTCTAAAAATGAGGTTTTTTGAGGAATAACAGTACTTGGGGCTAATCCGGTAACTTCGCGTAAAACTTGCTCAATTCCTTGAGCTAAAGTTGTTGTTCGCTCATCTACAGCTACAGATTTTAATTGTTTTAACAATTTTGCTTCTTTGCTATTTTCTTTGATTGCGATCGCTTCAGCAAAGAATGGTTGATTAATCTGAAAAGCTTGATAAAAAGTAGACCAATCAATATCAATAATAGCTCCTTGAGAAACGTTAGCCAGAATCAACTGGCTGAGATATTTGAGGGCGGTATCAGAAGACATACTTTGAATACCCCAATTAGCAAAACGTTGTTTGTCAATTTCATTTCCTGTATCCCATGCTCCCCAATTGATACTGATACTTGGTAATCCTAAACTTTGTCGTTGCTGCATTAAAGCATCCATAAAAGCATTCGCAGCAGCGTAACTACTTTGACCGGGCGAACCGAGAATTACAGCAGCAGAAGAAAAGGCAACAAAAAAGTCTAAAGATAGATTGCGGGTGTAGCGGTCTAATAATAAAGTACCTTCTACTTTGGGACGCATGACATTTTGATATCTTTGCCAATTTTGATTGCTCAAAAGCCCATCATCTAAGACAGCCGCCGCGTGAATTACTCCACGTAAAGAAGGTAAATCTGTGCCAAAACGGGAGAAAAGTTGTTCCATATCTGCTGCTGAGGTAATATCAGCGCTGATAATTGTAATCTGTGTACCATTTTTAGTTAACGAGGCGATCGCTTCTGGTTGAGATTTAACATTGCGGCTACACAAAACTAAATGTTTAGCTCCTATTTCTGATAACCACTCAGCCATTAGCAAGCCCAGTTTACCTAAACCACCAGTAATTAAATAAGTTCCTTCTTTGGTAACTAGCTGCTGTTTTTGGGCTGTAGGAATTGTTGCAGATACTAACCTTGCTCCATAGCGGTTTCCTTGGCGTAAAGCTAGGCGTGACTCGCTGCTAGAAGCGTGGAATTCGTTGAATAAAAATTCAGCTTCATTCAGTTCTACCGTGGGCGATAAATCTAAACATACACAACGAATTTGCGGGTATTCATTATTAATTACTGCGCCTAATCCCCAAAGGTAAGATTGTTGAGGTTGCAAATCAGTCTCAGCTAGCACTCGATTTGCACCGCGAGTTATTAACCATAAATCAGGTAGTTTTTTCCAACTAGTAGTAAGAGTTTGAATTAAGTGCAATGCAGCATGACAACTCTTGTAAACTGTATCTGCACATTCTTCATCAGGTACATTTTCCCAAGCATAAATCACACCCGTAGGAAATTCTCCCGATGGATATGCTTCTTGATATAAGCGTTGAAAATCAGATTTTTGAGATGGATTGATGATAAATTCATTTTGAGAATGGCATTTATATTCATCACCAAATTCTACAGTGATGACTCGTTCTCCAGCTTTTTTCAATAAATTGCTCGACTGATTCAATGCTGTTCCAGGATGGACAAACACTAACCAAGAATTTTGAGAGTTTCCTGTAAGAATTGGAAGTGTATCAAGCTTTTGCCATTGAACCTGATAAAACCAATTATTTTCAGTTTCCTGCCATAAACGTTGTAAAATCGCCGGATTAGTACGCCGTGCTGTTAAGTCTGTAAACCGAGCGCAAAGCTGTTCTTGCTCATCGTAAACATCTACGTTTACGCATATTTCACCGTTAGGATTAGATTTAACATCAATGTGCGTCCAAGCTTGAGTACCAGGATTGCCAAATAATTCTAATGAAGAGAAACCATAAGGTAAATGTAATTCTTGGCCGTGAATTTCTGGGAAAGCCGCACCAACACTTTGCAAGCAAGCATCTAAAAGCACGGGATGCAGACAATATCGCCGATCTGTCAAACTGCGATCGATACTAATCTTAGCTTGAGAACCATTGCTTAAATAATTTAGTTCTTGAATAGCTTGAAAACGCTTACCATAGCTAATTCCCATCTGCTGATAAAGCTGATAAAATTTGGAAATCTCAACAGATTCTCCTTTTTTATCAGACCAATTACTAACAGATGTGGGTATTTTTTGATTGTTGGGTTTAATTTCACCAGTTACATGGAGAATCCAGTTATCTTTTGCCGAATCACTACTAAATATTTCAAAACCATAGCCAAATGGCTTATTAGGCTTAAAAATCATTTGTAATCTGGTTGGAGATTGAGATAAAAGTAATCCCTGATGAATAGACACATTTTGAATAATCGCCAAATTATCAGTAAATATTTTCTGGCTAGCTACTAAAATTGCTTCAATAAAACCCGTAGCCGGAAATAATATTTTTCCAAATACCTTGTGTTCTTCCAGATATTCTGGATTATCAGCACTTATCTCTCCTTCAAAAATAAATTCTCCCGTAGCTAGTTTTTTCACATCGCTAATAAAAGGATGCAACTTAGTTTTGATATCGGCTACAGAAAATTGTGAATTTTTTAGCCAGTAACGTTCTCGCTGAAATGGATAAGTAGGTAAAGGAATCCGCTTTCCTTGCTTAAATACCTCTGTCCATTCTACAGAATAACCATTAACAAAAAGTGTCGCTAAACTTCTGTACATCTGAGTTTGTTCATCTTGTCCAGGTACGATACTGGGTAGCCATGATATTTCTTGGATTTGATAAGTTAGTCGTGCTATACCCAGTAACACAGGCTTCGGGCCTAACTCTAAAAAATGGCGATAACCACTGTCAATTAAGAATTTAAATCCTTGACCAAAATGCACAGTGTTGCGAAGATGGCGCAGCCAATAATCAGGAGTAGTAATTTCTTGACCAATTGGTTTACCTGTGATATTGCTAATAATAGTCAAGCTTGGTTCATGGAAAGAAATTTTATCTAAAACCTTAGCGAATTCATCAAGAATTGGCTCCATTAACAGAGAATGAAAAGCATGAGATACTGCCAAGCGTTTAGTTTTATAACCCTGTTCTATAAAAGTTTTCTCTAGTCGATCAACAATTTCACTCAAGCCAGAAATGACATTAATTGCACCATTATCTGCGGCAATATTTACTTGATTTTTGTATGGAGTAAGATAATTTGCTACTGTTTGATAATCAGCATAAATTGCTGCCATTGCCCCATTGTGCGGTAATTCTCCCATCAAGCGACCGCGTTGGACGACTAATTGCAAGGCATCTTCTAAAGAAAAGACTCCTGCTAAACAAGCGGCGACATATTCACCAATGCTGTGTCCTAAAAGTGCAGAAGGTTGTATTCCCCAAGATTGCCATAATTTAGCAAGTGCATATTCAACTGCAAAAAGTGCTGGCTGTGTGATTTGAGTCTGTTCGAGCAACTCGCTATTTGGCAATTGAAAGATTAAATCTAACAGCGATTTTCCTAAAATAGGTTCTAAGATTTTGTTACAAAGATCCAAAGTATTTCTAAAGACAGGTTCTTGGTTGTAAAGAGTTTGTCCCATCCCTGAATATTGAGAACCTTGTCCTGAAAATAGAAAAGCTACATTTGGTTGAGTTTCTGATGAAATTGGCGTAATTACATTATGAGAATCTTCACCGGTTTGGAAATCAGCAAGTGCTGTTTGTGCTGTAGTAATTGAGTCGGCTAAAACACACAATCGATGTTGGAAAACAGCCCGCCCTGTACTGGCAGTAAAACAAGCATCTGCTAAATTAACAGACTCATTCAAAGCGTACTGATAATTTTTGGCTAACTCTTTGAGAGATTTTTCAGAACGAGCCGAAAGCGGCAGTAGGTAAAATTTATTCTCGGATTTTTGCGGAGAGTTAGATGCAATTTCTCCAACAATAATATGAGCATTAGTACCACTAAATCCAAAAGAACTTACTCCCGCGATGCGTTCTCGTTCGCTAAAATGCCAGTCTTTTCCATGTACTGGAACTTCAAAAATATGAGAACTCCAATCAAAACGGGGGTTGGGTTGTTGAAAGTGAAGATGGGGAGGAATTTTATGGTGTTGTAAGGCTAAAACAGTTTTAATTAACCCAGCAATTCCGGCTGCTCCTTCTAAATGTCCTAAATTAGTTTTGACAGAACCAATAATTAAAGGTCGATTTTGAGGACGATCGCCAAATACCGCAGCCATACTTTCTAATTCTATCGGATCGCCGATCGCAGTCCCAGTACCATGAGCTTCGATAAAATCTATTTGCTCTGGTTTGAGTTTCGCTGTCTTCAGTGCTTGCTGTAATAATTTTTCTTGAGCATCGCCATTAGGCACAGTCAGCCCACTACTCGGCCCATCATGATTCACGGCTGTAGCATGAACTCTAGCTAAAATGCGATCGCCATTTTTAATTGCTTGACTTAACCGCTTCAAAACAATCATCCCGCAACCTTCGCCGCGCACCATACCATTGGCACTCGCATCAAAAGTCTTGCAACGTCCATCGGGTGCAAGCATCTGGGCGCGACTTTCAATTAAGGAAATTACCGGGGTTAACATGATGTTGACACCACCCGCTAAGGCAATATCGCACTCACCATTACGCAACGCATTGCAAGCTAAATGTACTGCTACTAAAGAAGAAGAACAAGCAGTATCAACCGTCATTGATGGCCCTTGCAAGCCCAGTACATAAGAAAGACGACCGGCGGCTACACTTACAGAAGTTCCAGAACCGGTATAGGCGTTGATTGCTTCTGGTGCATAACTCAACTGGGCATAGTCTTGAGTCATCGCCCCCACAAAAACACCAGTTTGACTGTTGCGTAACTGCTGCGGATTTTGTCCGGCTGATTCTAAAGCTTGCCAAGTAGTTTCTAATAGCAAGCGTTGCTGAGGATCTATAGCGACAGCCTCGCGGGGGATAATACCAAAAAATTCCGCATCAAATCGATCTATTTGTTCTAGAAATGCTCCGTAAGGAGAATATATTTTTCCTGGTGTATCTGGTTCTGGATGATACCACTCTTGAATGTCCCAGCGATCGCCTGGAACTTTTCTGACTGCATCTTTCCCTTGTTCTAAAAGTTGCCAGAATGATTCCAAATCATCTGCACCCCCAGGAAATCGGCAAGCCATCCCCACAATCACAATTGGATCTTCTGCTTGCTGTGGTTTTTCTGAGAGGATGTTTGAAAAATCATCAAGTTTACCGTATAACCCCTCTCCAAACCTCTCCCCCACTGGGAGAGAGGCTTTGAAACTGCCATTCTCTACAAGGAAAGGGGGGTTAGGTTGATTAGGATTGAGTTTTTGTACAGGAGTTTGTATTTCCGAAATATTTAAAACTTCTCGCAGGAGATAATCTGCTAAAGTTTCCACATTGGGAAACCGAAAAGTAATTGTTGTGGGTAAAGAGCAGTTGAAATCTATTTGTAGAAGATTGCGAAGTTCTGTAGAGGTGAGTGAGTCCATCCCCATATCAAAAAAGCCTTGTTGGGGAGATATTTCCTTAGTTGACAATCCTAATACAGTGGAAACTCGCAAACTAATCTGGCGGATAAGTAAATCGCGGCGCTGTTTTACAGGTACGGTTTGCCATTGCTCTAAAATATTTGATGCAGTTTGAGATTTAGCTTTTCCTTGGGGTAAGAAGTTTTGATAAAAGCTTTGATTAATGTATGGAAAACGCTTCCAGTCAATAGAAATAACACCAGCACGCACAATCTTGTTTAACAAGATTTTTTCTAAAGTATTGAGTGCTAAATCGGGTGCGATCGCATCATAACCTTTGGCTGCTAATCTTTCTAGAACATTGCGATCGACTGCTGCACCAATTTCGCTCCACGGCCCCCAATTGACGACTGTTGCAGGCAGATTGCGTGCATGACGATAATAGGTAAAGGCATCCTCAAAAGCATTGGCAGCCGCAGCATTAGCTTGTCCCGCCGAGCCAATTAGCGACACCGCAGAGGTATAACAAACAAAGAAATCTAAAGGATCGTTCAGAGTCAGTTGATGCAATAGCCAAGTTCCTTTCACCTTGGGTGCGAGAACATGGTTAAAACGTTCTGGTGTCAGTCGCAGTAATGTTGTATCGTCTAAAGTGCCTGCAATGTGGAAAATTCCCCGCACTGGATATTGCGATCGGCATTCTTCTAGTAGGGCGTGCAGTTTCTTTGCATCTGTGACATCAACATCTTTAATTTGGATATCTGTGTTAGTTGATTGCAGGCTTTCCAGAATTTCAGGAGTGAGAGCTTTTGCACCACTGCGACTGCATAATACTAAATGACGAGCGCCACGTTCTATCATCCATCGGGTTGTGGCTAAACCCAACCCGCCTGTACCACCAGAAATTAGATAAAAGCCATCTTGACGGAAATTGATGTTACCATCTGCTAGTTTGCGCTCTACCAAACGCGGAGAAAAGCGTTGTTCGCCCCGCAAAGCGATGCGGTTTTCTTGGGTGTTGCTGTAAATTTCTCTAAATAATTTTTCTCCTAAATCTTGGGCGTGAGGATCTAAATCAATTGCTCTAAAATTTAGTTTGGGATGTTCTAGAACTAAGCTCAAAGCGATTCCCAATAACGAAGATTGGGCTGGAGAAGTTAAGGTGGTGATTTCTTTGGCTGGGACAGAACCTTGAGTGATAAGAATAAGTGCAGGTGGATTTTCTTGTTGTAATAATGCCTGAAGTAAAAATAGGAAACGTCTACAATGAATCTCTACTGCTTGATAAATTTTGCCTTCTATTTCTTGTAAGGGCCAGAGGTAGATTATTTCACGAGTTTCTGGCGTTAAAAGGTTTTGTAATAGTGATAAATAATCGTCGGCGTGATCGGGATCGATTTCTTCAGGCAAAATGAGAGAACAAGCAACTCCCCTTTGTTGGAATGGGGTGATTAAACTGCGACCAATTTCTTTATTATCGGCAAAGATTAATTCATGAGAAACAGACTTAGGATCGCCATTTTCTTTAGCAATGATGACGCTTTGTCGTAATAGATTGCGTGTCTCTGGTTTGGTTGGTTCGATGACGTTAACTTCTACAAATCCATGATTAGCGAGTAAATTTTGCCAATTTTCTGTATCTACTAAAGGATAACCATTTCGGAGGGGATCTTGACTACATAACCACCATCCCTCTGTTAAACCAAAGGTTAAATCTACCCAACGACGTGCCCCAGTACTTTCTAATAGTATTAGTAGAGCATCAGGAGCTATTAGAGAACGGACATTTTCAAGTGTTTTGTTAATATCTGTTGTGGCATGAAGAACGTTAGCAGCGATAATAATATCAAAACTTCCTGGGAGAAAACCTTGAGTCAGGGGATTTTTTTCAATATCTAAAGTTTGATATTGAATAAAGGGATAATCACTAAAACTTTCTTTGGCTCTGGTTAAAAAACTAGAAGAAATATCGGTAAATATATATTCAATTTGTGGAGGTAAATGTGGTAAAATTGCTGCGGTAGCAGAACCCGTTCCGCCTCCAATTTCGAGGATTCGTAGCTGACGACTTATTGGTAAATTTGCTACTGCACATTTAATTGTGGCTGCAACTAGTTCATTCATCAACTTAGCACCAGCCGCATCAGAATATACAGATGCGATCGCATTCAAATCGCCTTGAGGAAATAATAATTCTAACGGCTCAATTTGGCGACGCATTACCGTAGCTAAAGCCGAACCACAACGTTCTATTAAATTAATTTCTGCCAGATAATCAGAAAATTCGCTGCGGAGGTTTTGGACTTGCAATTGAGATGCAAGTATCTCTGGTTCTTTGGTGAATAACCAGTCATTTTTTTGCAGATTAAGAATACCCTCCTCCGCTAGAATATCTAAACACCGCGATAATAAAGGGCGATAAAAATCAACTACTCCACCTCGAACAGCAATTTGTTCTTCTTGATAAATTTGACCTAATTCTGGTTGCCAATTAAGCTCTTTTAAACCTTCCCATATATAACTTACGCTTAAACCTTCCATCTCTTCAAGCAAGCGTTCGTATTGGGACAATTTATTTGCCAATTGCTGTTCTAATTCCTGTGGTTGGACTTGAGTTTTAATGACATCAGGAGTTATTAGAGATTCTCTACCATCAGGTAATAATGGTGCTAAACTAATCCACTCTTCTAGGTAAGATTGTGGTTCGTTTTGATGGTGGATAAGTTCTTGGCGCTGAACAGATTTGAGTTCAAATCCTGTAATTGCTACTAGTAAATCGCCTTGTTCTGAATATATATCAATATCAGAGATAATAAAATTATCAGAACTTTTAGTTAGTCTAGCTGCACTGATAACACGATCGCTTGGAGAGTTGAAGAATTGAAATTTAGCAATGCGGACTGGTACATAAGTTACAGATGATTCTTGCTGAAATAAAATCGCAGCGATCGCCTGAAAACAAGCATCCAACATCGCCGGATAAAAACGATAATTTTTCGCTTCTAAACTCTGAGTATTTGTTAGTTTTATTTCAGCAAATGCACTATTTTTACCAGATTTAAGCTGATTGATTATTTGAAAGCTTCTACCGTAATTGACTCCCGATTTTTGGTAGGTTTCATAAAATGAATTAATATCAAGCTGTTCTGGATAATTAGCAGCTAATTGTGCTAAATTTTGGCGATTTACATTTAGTGACTTTAAATCCTCAATTTTTCCGCTAACAAGTTCATCCCAGCTATTATTACTTTGATGATATATCTGAAAGTTATTTCGGTCAATAATTAGTTGTAGTGTATCTTCTTGTTGTTGCAGTAATAATGCTTTTTTAAATTCAGTATTTTCTAAAATTACTGCTTGACTTTCTGTCGCCGCTAACGCCATTTCGATAAATGCTGCACCGGGAAATATCGGTTTCTCAAAAACTTGATGTTCTGCTAAAAATGCAGGGCTATTTTGACTAATACTAGCTCGATATTGAATAGAAGATAGAGGAGAGGAGAAGCGATCGCCTAGTAAAGGATGTCCAGAATGAGGGCGATGAGATTTAGTAGCAGAGTCTATCCAGTAGCGTTTGCGAAGAAAAGGAGAATTGGGTAAACTAATTTTCTGCCCTGAGCGAGAACGATAAAATTCTTTCCAATTAATATTTACACCTCGTACATACAGTTCGGCTAAGACTGTTTGTATTTGCTGATAATTACTGCAATCTTTCGCTAAACTACATAAGCAAAGAATTTCATTCGTAGGTAAATTACTACGCTCTATATTAGCTAAAGTAGGCTGATTTCCAATTTCTAGAAATATTTTATAACCCATCTGATGCAGAGTGGCAATTCCTTTATCAATATTGCCTGATTGACGTAGCTGTTGCACCCAGTAAGCCGCAGTTTTAATATAATTACTCACAACTTCACCATTCAAACTGGAAATTAAAGTGAGTTGCGGATTGCTATAAAAAACTTCTTCAGCTACTTTTTTAAAAGCTAAAAATTTGCTTTCTCCAGATAATTGAGCGCGAGTTGCAACTAACTTAACTGCATCCTCCAGCGAAAAAACTCCAGCTTGTTGAGCAGCAATATACTCGCCCCAACCATAACCGAAAATTGCCGAAGGGCGAATTCCCCAAGATTTCCAGAGTTCACAAAGAGCATATTGCAGAGTGAATACTGCTGGTTGAACATATAAAGAATCGTCTATATCTTGATTTTTATCGAGTAAGTCTTCTAGAGAGAAATTTAAATAATTTTGGAATAGGCGATCGCATCGAATCAAAGCATCACGAAATACAGGTTCATTGACAAAAACTTCTTTCCCAATCCCAGAGAATATCTTGACATCATTGCAAACAAAAGCGATTTTGGGATTTGCTTGTACCTCGTTGTGAATAATATTAGTTTCTCGACTATTATTGCTAGCAAAAGCCTGAAGCTGTTCTCGAAAATTGGCAGTGTTGGAAACTAATAAAGATAATCTTTGTTGATGGTGAAAACGACCTGTATTTAGAGAAAAAGCGATATCAGTTAAGTTGACATCACCTTTTTGGTCAATATAATTAACGAAGTTAGTAGCCAACAAACGCAAACGTTCATCATCTTTAGCAGACAGAGTAACCAGTACAGGAAATGTATTTGTAGTCGCAGATTGTACTTGTGGAGGTTCGCTCAAGATAACATGAGCATTAGTTCCCGATGCTCCAAATGAACTGACTCCGGCTGCTTTCATCTTGCCATTGTTAACAGTCCAAGGACGAGTTTGTGTCACCACATCTAACGGTAAGCTATCCCAATTAATATGAGGATTTGGTTTTTGCAAATTGAGATGAGCCGGAATTTCAGCATGGTAGATAGATAATACAGTCTTGATCAAACCAGAAATTCCTGCCGCCGCCGCCAGATGACCGAGATTTGTTTTGAGCGAACCGACTAACAAAGGTTGAGATGGAGAGCGATTGATGCACAAAGCATCAGCCATCGCTTTAATTTCAATGGGATCTCCCAAAGATGTACCAGTACCGTGAGCCTCGACATAATCAATAGCATCGGCGCTTAAACGAGCGTCAGCGAGAGCCTCACGAATTAAATCTGTCTGCATCGGGCCGTTAGGAACTGTAAAGCCGCCACTCGCACCATCGTTATTTACGGCTGTTCCCCGAATTAACGCCCAAATGCGATCGCCATCTGCTAAAGCTTCACTCAATCTTTTTAAAACGACAACTCCGCAACCCTCACCAATCCCAAACCCATCAGCGCTTTCGTCAAAGGTTTTACACCTACCGTCAGCAGCTAACATCTGATTTTTGCACAATGCGATCGGCACTTCCGGCGTGAGAATTAAGTTCACTCCCCCCACCAACGCTTGCCGGCATTCCTGCGCCCGTAAAGAACGGCACGCCAAATGAACTGCTACCAACGAAGAAGAACACGCCGTATCGATCGCCAGACTGGGGCCATTGAGATTCAAAAGATAAGAAATGCGTCCGGCAGCAGCATTTAGATGGTTGCCAGAGATATGATAAGCACCAACTGTGTTATAATCTCCTCCTGGTGCAATCAGACGAGCATAATCGTTGTTTGTGATGCCAATAAAAACGCCAGTTTTGCCGATTCTGGCGTTAGGCGCAGCCATAGCAGCATCTTCTAACGCCTCATAGGCAACTTCTAAGAGTAATCTTTGCTGAGGATCGATATGCAAAGCTTCTCGCGGTGCAATCCCGAAAAAGTGCGGATCGAACATCGAGACATCATCGAGAAAACCGCCTTGAGATACATAAATTCTGCCAGGTTTACCACGGTCTGAGTCATAAAAATCAGATATATTCCAGCGATCGCCAGGGATATCTCTGAGTGTATTACCACCAGCTTTCAGAAAAGACCAAAATCCTTCAGGAGTAGAAATATTTTTACCAAAACGACAACCCAAACCAACAACTGCGATCGGTTCGCTTTGTTGAGCTTCAACAGCCTTTAATTTCTCCTTCGCTTCATTCAGTGCCTTAAACACTCTCGCTTGGATAGACTTGTCGTTATCTGATATATCCATAAACCTGAATTAATTACGAATAATTACGAATTACCCAAAAAAGCCTCTAAATCTGCAAGCTCTTGTAAAATTAAATCCTCATCAACCTCCTGCTGAATAGGAGCAACATTTGCAGATACATTAACCTGCCAACCAAAAACCTGTTCCATTAAATAATCAACCAATTTTGTAATATTGGGAAAATCAAATATTAGAGAAGTAGGTAAAGAAACCTCCAATCCTTTTTCTAAACGATTCTTTAATTCTATAGAAAGTAAAGAATCAATTCCCATTTCTAAGAATCCTCGATCTGGATTAGGTATCTCCTTTATCCCTAAAATAGTAGCTACTTGTTTCCCAACGTATGTAAATAAATGTTCTCGACGTTCTCCTGGGGGAATCTCTTCTATCAAACGGCGCGAACTACTTGATTCTTTAATTGATTTAACATCAAGTTGGGTTTGTCCTAATTTATTTAAAAGAGGTTTATTACCATGAAATTGGTAAATGTTTTTGAACTGTACCCAATCTACATCAGCTAGTAAAATTTGCGTTTTTCCAGACCCCATTATCGCGGTCATCGCTGCCAAAGCTTTATTCAGAGGAATTTCTTTCATACCAATTTGTTTGAGCCAATCTTCATATTCTTGAGAAACTATGCCATTTCCAGCTAATAATGCCCAATTCAAACTAGTAGCAGGTAATCCTTGAAGATGACGTAAATGAGCTAATGCATCCATTAGATGATTAGCAGCATCGTATAAACCTTGCTCTTTGGCTCCCCAAATTGCACCTGCGGAAGAGAAAAATACAAAGTAGTCTAATTGCGTTGCTAAAGATAACTCGTGTAAATTCCAAGAACCGCGAACTTTAGCCTGAAAAACCTCTGCGAGATCGTCTAATGTACATTCGCTTAATCTAACTTTGCGTCCTGATACTCCGGCGAGATGGAAAATACCTCGTAGTGGATGAGATGTTTTTTGGATATTAGCAAAGATGCGGGACATTTGCTCAAAATCTCCAACATCTGCCTGACAAACTTCTACAGATGCTCCTCTTTGTTCTAAAGTTCTGAGATTTTGAATAATTTCTGCAAATTCGGTTTGTGACTCCCACTCAGATCGTGATGGAAATTGGCGGCGCGTAGTCAAAATCAAATTTTTCGCACCCAAATCAACTAGATGCTGGGCAAGTTGCAACCCTAGATGACCAATACCTCCTGTAATCAAATAGGTTGCTTGAGCTTGGATAGTGACTGGTTTTGTCGGTAGAGATTCTTGGGGAGAAAGACGCGCAACGTAAGCTTGACTGTTGCGGAAGAGAAGATGATCTTCCGTGACATTTGTCAATCCTGAGAGTAAAGCGGCAAGATTTTGAGCAATATCGGCGTGGGGGTCGAGGTCTATCATTCCCCCCCATAATTCTGGTTCTTCTAGCGCCATCACGCGCCCCAAAGCCCAAAGGGGAGATTGAGTAACAAAAGATGGCCGATCTAATTTAAAAGGTTGACCGCCTTGGGTGACGAGGAATAATTTAGGCGGTAATGGTATTTTTTTAATCGCCTGGAGAAGATTTAAGAAATTGCTACAGCGATGAAATAAAGTAGACTCATATTGCTGGCTTTCATCAGCATTTACAAGATAAATAATCCCACGCAAAGATGGAGATGAAGCTAACCATGTTTCTAGCTCAGAGCTATTTTTAGAATTAGCGATCGCACAATCACCACAATCTTTTATTAGTTGCTGTTGAATTGCTACAGCTAGATTATCGCTTTCATCGGTAAAAATTAGCCAATTACCCGAAATATCGCTAGTTCGATCGGTATTTTGGGCAACAATAATACTTTGCTGAAATAAAGGACTGCCAATTTTTTCGTCAGGAGAAATAAATTTAGCTTGAGCAAAGCCAGATTCTAAGAGGATAGATTGCCAAGTAGATGCTGTAATGATGGGATGGTCTGGGCGTAAATTGCGTAGCTTGCCGCCGTAGGCATCGCTAAACCGCCACCAACCTTGAGCCACACCAAATATCAAATCAATCCACCGCGACTGATTGGTAAGTTCTAGGAGTAATAAATGTCCTCCAGGACGCAGCAAACCTCGAATGTGGGGTAAGGTTTCTCTTTGTAAATCCTGCGTAGAATGCAATACATTTGCCGCAATAATCAAATCGTAAGAATTGGATGAAAAACCTTGAAGTTCGGGGTCTTTTTCTATATCCAAAACTTTGTATTCGATGAAGGAAAATTGAGCAAAAGTATCTCTAGCAGTTTCTAAAAAGAATGGCGAGATATCAGTAAATGTGTAAGTGATTTTACCAGAAGCGCAAGCTGGGAGGATTTGATGGGTAGTGGCTCCAGTTCCCGCACCAATTTCTAGAATTCTGATTGGTTCAAGTTGAGAATACTTGGCTAATAAAAGTTCAACAGTTTTAGAGATACCAAGGTTGATAACTTCTGCCCAAGATGTATCTTTATAAAACTCTGCGGCTCCAATTTGCCCATCTTGAGAAAATAAAATGGATAAAGGAGAAATTTTACCTGTAAGTATGGCTGCAAGATTGCCAGCAACTCGCCTAAACAGTGTTAATTCTACACGAGCATTTGGGTACTGAACAATCAAATCTTCTACTGTTAGAGCGGGAGCGGATTGTCGCGGTTCACTGATGATTTTCCAGTTAGAACCCTGTTTTTCTAAAATGCCTGTTTCTGCCAATATATTCAGGCAATGTTGCCACAGCAATCTATGCTCCTCTTTAATACCAGCTTGACGGAAACTGTTTTCTGAAGAGAAGATAGTATTGATTTGAAATAGTTGCAAATCTTTTAAAGCTTGCACAATAAAGTCTGCACTGAGTTTTTCCATCT
This sequence comes from Nostoc sp. DedQUE08, assembly GCF_034530895.1. Classification (NCBI taxonomy): domain Bacteria; kingdom Bacillati; phylum Cyanobacteriota; class Cyanophyceae; order Nostocales; family Nostocaceae; genus Nostoc; species Nostoc sp. DedQUE08. The sequence continues at coordinate 33,075 of NZ_JAVRCD010000017.1, read as the reverse complement.
CTGAAAAAGCTAGAGAAACTCCTGTAAATTGTGCGAATTTTATTTGTTCTCCCAAATAAGAATCTAAAGCAGTTTGAATTGTTTCTAGATTTTGTAATTTGCTAGCTGATAAAGCATAAGGCAACCATTCCAACTGGTAAAGTAAGTTTTCAAAATTAGAATTACCAGTGTCTTGATGATGTAGCTGAATTAATTGTTGAACAATTGTTGATAAAGTTTGTTTTTCACCTTCAGAATAATTGCCAGTTTCTAGTAAAGTCTGCATCAAGCTTTTTGTATCTTTTTGAGACAGCATCTTGACAACAGCAGATTCTTCTGAAATTGACACTTGAGTCTTTAAAGGAATCCAATGTCGGCGTTGCTGGAAAGGATAAGTTGGTAAAGCGCATCTTCGAGGTTGGTAATCTTTATCAATACCAAACCAATCGATATCTGCACCACGTACATAAAGTTTGCCAAGGCTTTCTAGTAGAACTTCCCAATTAGAAAATACTGAGCGTAAACTCGGTAATATTAGGGGGTCAGATAAAGATATTGATGACTGGATAATTCCTAATAAAATAGGTTGCGGGCCAATTTCAATAAAAGTATCACAACCTAAAGATTGCAGAGACAAAACTCCTTGATGAAATTGCACAGTATGCAACAAATGCTGAATCCAATACTCAGGAGTAACAATGCTGTCATCTGCAATTTCTCCTGTCAAGTTAGAGATGATGGTAATTTGAGGTTTGGCAAAGTCAATTTCTTGCAGAGTATTTTTAAATTCTTCGCATACGGGTGCGATTAGTGGTGAGTGAAAAGCATGAGAAACTTTGATTTGGCGAACTTTAATTCCTTCGTTGCTAAAGTGTTCGCAAAGGTGTTGAATAATTTTTTGTTCGCCGGAAATCACTGTATGTTGTTCGGCGTTGATGGCTGCGATCGCAATTTTTATTCCCTGATTTCTGCACAATTGGCGCACAGATTTTTCATCAAGAAAAATGGCTGCCATTGCTCCTTGCTCTGCGGGTAATTCCCCAATTAAATTTGCTCGATGTACGATTAGTTTTAAACCACTTTCAATATCAAAAACTCCTGCAAAACAAGCAGCAGCATATTCACCCAAACTGTGTCCTAAAACAGCAGTCGGCTGAATGCCCCAAGAACGCCATAATTGAGCCAGTGCTACTTCAACAACAAATAAAGCTGGTTGGGTATAAGATGTACGATTTAAAGCTGCATCGGAATTAGCAAATATAACTTGCAGTAAAGATTTACCAGTGAGTTCTTGATATATCGTTTCACATTGGTCTAAAGTTCGCCGGAAAGTTGGTTGAGTTTGATAGAGTTGATGAGCCATTCCCGGATATTGAGAACCTTGTCCTGTAAACAAGAAGGCAATTTTGGGAGGCTGCTTTTCATCAACTTGAGCGTGAATTACCGACTCTATATCTTGTTGTCCAAACTGATGCAATTTAGTGACAAAATCATCAATTTCAGAACCAGTTACCGCCAAACGATTCCTGAATTTAACTCGGCTAGTATTGGCTGTGAATGCGACATCACAGATATCGCTTTCGGGATGATTTTCGAGAAATTCTGCATAGCTTTTTGCTAAATCTCCCAAAGCTTGTTCGGTTCTGGCAGAGAGTGTGAGTAAATGCTGGGGACGTTTGATGTCATTGGGCTGGAGATTAATGGCGGGAGCTTCTTCCAACACGATATGAGCATTTACGCCACCAATTCCTAAAGAGTTAACCCCAGCGCGTCGAGGCAATTCTTTACCATCTTGTTGCTTTGCAGTCCAGGGGATGGCTGCGGTATTGACATAAAAAGGAGTCTTGGAAAAATCAATTTGGGGGTTGGGAGTATTGAAGTGTAGAGTCGGGGGAATAATTTGATGTTTGAGAGCTAGAGCAGCTTTGATAAGACCAACAATACCAGAAGCAATTTGCATGTGTCCGATATTTGTCTTCACAGACCCCAAAGCACACTCACCCTGATGTGCGGCGCTGTATGCTCTAGCCAAGGCATCGATTTCAATGGGGTCTCCGAGTTTTGTACCTGTGCCATGAGCTTCTACAAAGCCAATAGTATCAGCCTCGACTCCGGCAAAGGCTAGTGCTTCGGCTGCGACTGAAGTCTGACCTTCTCCTCCTGGAGCTGCAAATCCCAGTTTTGTGCCACCATCGTTATTGATAGCAGATCCTTTAATCACAGCGTAGATGCGATCGCTATCTGCTAGAGCATCTGTTAATCTCTTGAGTAAAACTACCCCAACGCCACTGCCAAAAATAGTACCATTGGCTTGGGCATCAAAGGCGCGACAATGCCCATCTGGAGAAACAATCAAACCTTCTTGATACAAATAACCGATCTTTTGGGGAGAGTTGACAGAAGCAGCTCCAGCTAAAGCCATGTCACTTTCACCATTGAGCAAACTTTGACAAGCCAGATGCACAACTACTAGTCCGGTGGAACAGGCTGTTTGGACGTTGACGCTAGGGCCACGCAGATTTAATTTATAAGAAATCCGCGTCGTCACATAGTCTTTATCGTTAGCCACCATTGTTTGGAACCCTCCCATCGAATCTAATGTGAAGGGTTGTAATTTGTCATTGCTATCTAATTGACCGCGATTTGGATAACAGTTATTGATAAAATAAGTGTTCATGCTTGCTCCAGCAAACATTCCGATCGCTCCCTGATATGAGATAGGATTGTAACCGGCGTTTTCTAAACACTCCCAGCTAGATTGGAGCAGTAAACGTTGCTGTGGGTCGAGCAATTCTGCTTCTCTGTCTGTGTATCCAAAGAAGTCGCTATCAAAACACTCTGCTTTATCAACAATTGGTCTGGCTTTGACATAATTAGGCTGCTGAAAAAGTTCAGGAGAAACTCCCGACTCTAGTAATTCTTCTTCTGAAAAGAAAGATATTGTTTCGACACCGTTTTTGAGATTTTCCCAGAAACTATCAATGTTGTTAGCTCCAGGAAATCGACCAGCCATGCCAATAATGGCAATATCATGAGTGTCATGATGACGCGAACGGTTTTCGGCACGTTTGCGACTTGTTTCTTCTATAGCTGTTGTGGAATTAGATTCTTCAGTTAAGAAATGAGCTAATGTGGCAACTGTAGAATTTTTAAACATTTCAGCTAGAGGTAGCTGGCGACCAAAAAGTTTTTCTAATTGATTTTGGACGCGAATTAGGTGTAGAGAATGACCTCCCAATTCAAAGAAGTTATCGTGTAACCCGACTGAAAAAAGTTGCAAAACTTCACACCAAACAGCTGCAATTTGGCATTCATTTTCAGACTGTGGTAAACTGGGGTTGTTTTGGCGATCGCTAGCTAAAGATTCATTGATTGCTTGGATGCGATCGGCAAATAATCCCTGTTCAAAATCTTTTTTTAATTTAGCTTTTTGAACTTTACCAATAGATGTTTTTGGAACTAACTCAGCCTCCAAGGGTATGACATAAGCAGGCGCAATTCCTACTTTCTGGGTTAAATGGCTGCGAATTTGTCTGACTAATTTTACTGAATGCTCAAGATTATTTGATTCTGGACTAAAAGTAATAACTAATAAATCTGTTTCTCTATTTTGGTCGAAAACTGCAAAAGCAGCCGTATATGAAATAGCTACACCATCTAATTCTTCTATCGTTGTTTCAATTTCATGGGCAAAATAGTTAATGCCGTTAATAATAATTTCTTGTTTTTCTCTACCAGTAATAACTAACTCACCATTGTGCAGATAACCTAAATCACCCGTAGTAAACCAACCTCTATCTTGAAAAACTTCTTGATTTAATTCGGGGTTATTATAATATCCTTCAGTCACAGAAGGGCCTTTAATCTGAAGTCGTCCAATTTCACCTTCTGGCAAAACATTCTTCTCTTGGTCAATAATCCGAATAATAGCTCCAGGAATCGGCTGTCCTAAAGATACAAAACTGTTCTCTTCTATCAGTTCATCTTTGCTTAAACCTGCTGACCAAGTAATTCCAGAACAAGATTCAGTCATCCCAAATGCTGGTTTAATTACTCTATCTCGCAATTGATGTTTTTCTAGAAGTTCTAAAAACAAGCGAATAGTTTTGACCGAAACTTGCTCTCCTGCATTCACTAAAAATTTGATTGAGGAGAGGTCATAGCAAGACTGGTTAAGTTCTTGGGCGTACTGATTAATTAAGGAGAATGCAAAGTTAGGGGCCCAAGAGATACTGACTTGATGCTTTTGAATCAAGTCTAACCATTTGAGTGGTTGACGCAGAATCAATTCAATTGGCACATGGATTTGATGACAAGCCAAATCCACAGCCATAATTCCTAAGAATACTATCGCCCCCACATGGTCTAAGGGCATCCAATTTAACGTAACTTCTTGTTGTGTAAAATTATTCATCCGCACTGTACCAGCGGACATGGATAAAAGGTTACGATGGTGCAACATCACACCCTTGGGTAGACCTGTACTACCAGAAGTAAATAGTAATAATGCCGGATCTAGTGGTGCAAGATGAGGTAATTCATCAGCCGAATGTTGGTTTGATGGAGATTGATGACTTCGTAAATCATCTATCGATACTACTTGCAATCCTTCTAAATTAGATTGAGTAGTTAGTTTTTCTATTTCGCTAATTAATTCACAATCGGATAATATAATAGGCCGATCTAAAATCTGCCAGACATTCTCAAGTTTTTTAACTGCGGCATTTTTTATATCGTAATTGGGAGCAATGCTCAGAGGTGCAGGAATAATTCCACCTAAAAAACAAGCCCAGAGTGCGGGAATAAAATCTTGACTTCTACCAATTTGCAATATAACTTTATCCCCTAATGTCAGTCCGTGCTGATAAAGTCCATCTAAAATAGTGAGGGCATCGTTATATAAATCTTTATAACTCTGAAAATATTCGGTTTCGTCATTTCTAATATATGTGATTCCTTGATTTTCACACTTGGCAGCATCATTCAATACTTCTGAAAGAGTCCGCCAGCTATCTTCTAATTGCCCACCAAAACTGATTGAATTTTTCAATATTCCTTCTTGCTCAGGTTTCTGAGGCGATTTTTCATGCAAATGAGTTTCGATGAGTTTCTTGGTTTGAGGGATATGCATATACTTTATTTTGGCAAGTGGTAGGTAATTACTTGACTCAATATTTGTGTCTTACTACTTTATATTTTTGTAAAGCTTGCATTCTCATTACTTGAAACTAGATTTTATCTGATTTTATCTATAGAAGTTTGTTTTTATAGGTTTATAAATAATTTGTAGGCAGTTATGGAAATCATCATAGTTATTTAAGTTATGTTACAAAAAATTGTTTATGGCAAAATTACTTATTAACCAAAACAAAGGCGCATTCATCCGAACAACATAAAATCTATGAATTAACTTACAGAATTAGCCGTTTGATACAAAAAAACTTTATAACTTTTATCATTAAATTTTTTAGAGATTTATCTACACAGGCTAACTTCTCATTTTACAACTTATGTAACTTAGCAGTACATAAATACTATATATGATTTGGGATTTTTTTGCTATTTAAGTTTAAATATAATCTCATTACCAAGATAAATATGCAATACCAATCAATTATTTTTCCTTAACTGTCTTAACTGTCTTAACTGTCTTAAATGTCTTAACTGTCTTAACTGTCTTAAATAGTTCGCAGGCAATCGATACAGAAATATCGATCGCAATTATCGTAGTTAAAATAACTGTTGTGTTAAACTTAGCTTGAGTAGAAGCATAGTTAGACTCAAAAGGAAAAACAACATAACTATATATCCTAGAGCGATCGCCAGCAATTTAATTAACCTGGTGTTAGTGGCTATGTAAGCTTTAGTAGATAGAGTATGCATAAATTTGCGATCGCTCGCTACTCAAAAAAAGTTTACAACTAAGCGAACTGTATACAATTCTATTCATACAAGCATTTTGGCTCTCAGCTGAATCCTAGTGTCAAAAATAGATGAAATTTTTCTAAATTACTTATTGTTTCCCAAACGCTTATGGTGTAAATTTAATCTCTATGGTTCTAGTATTTACTAGCTAGTTCTTCAAACACAATAGTTAATTAAGAATTTAATTAATAGGTAAATTCTACTCGACCAAAGAATAAGTTGAGTAATTTTTGCGTTATTAAGACTTAAAGCCAGTTTAGGATCGAAATATTATTACAGATTGTTTAACGTATAAATATTTTTTTGATATTAATAAAATTAATAATAATCGAAAAAAAATAATGATTTTTCCTTTTATTAATTCCAGTAAAACAATGACACCTTCTGTATTCAAACTAGAAGTTAATATTCTTAACCACCCATATAAACTAGATATAAACAATAATGAAGTAATACCGACAATATTTCCTTTATAAATATGCTCTAAATGCGCAACACAAATGTACGGAGAAGTTTATGGAAGTGATGGAATCACATCTTGTTTCAATAGATTACCAAATTAGACAACTGCGAGAAATCCAGCCAGTAACACCTTTAGTTAATGGGGTAATTCATAATACAATAGAATCTAGAGACAAGAAAACTGCTTTTATATATAGAGATTTACGCGATAAAATCTACAATTTAACTACTAATTCTCCGGTTAACAAGCTGGCTTTATATCTATCAGCTATTAAAATTTTAATATTTAAATATACTGCTCAAGAAGAGTTTGTTGTGGCAACGGGGGCTTTGAACCTAGACAAGTCTGATAGCTTGATATTCTCCCGATTTTCCAGACAACAATTTATTTCATTTAAGGATTTACTCAAAATAACTCGTAGTAATCTACAAGAAGGATACCATCATCAAAACTATGATGTAAACGCTCTTGTCGAAACATTTATTGCCAGAGGCGGAAATCCAGCAGCGATTTTTGATATTGCTCTGATTCAAGAGGGATTGTGTAGCCGCAGTTCTTTGTTAAACAACTTTCAATTAGTTTTTGAAATTGATGCTCAAGATACTTCTATTTCTGTAACTTTTCCAAAAGATGCTTTCGGTGGAGATTTTGTGCAGAGAATGCTGGGACATTTTCTCCAAATTCTAACAGTTGTTACGGCAAATCCCGATCGGAAATTATCAGAAATTGACATACTAACAACACAAGAACGCAGTCAATTACTGACATGGAATCATACAGAAATTCAATATCCTCAAGATAAATGTATCCATCAGCTATTTGAAGAGCAAGTAGAGCAAAATCCCGATGCAGTAGCGCTAGTATTTGAAAATCAGCAATTGACCTATCGGCAGTTAAATGAGCAAGCTAATCAGTTAGCACGCTACTTGCAAACACTAGGCGTAAAACCAGAGGTACTGGTAGGTATTTGCATAGAGCGTTCCCTAGAAATGGTAGTAGGACTGTTGGGGATTTTAAAAGCTGGGGGAGCATATGTGCCATTAGACCCTAGCTATCCAGCAGAACGTCTGGCTTACACGCTTCAAGATGCAGCAGTGCCAGTGTTGCTCGCTCAGAAGTCGCTGTTAACGGCGATACCAAAAAATCAGGCAATTGTGGTGTGTTTAGACACAGATTGGGAAGTAATTAATTCTTGCAGTCGGGAGAATCTAGTTAGTGGTGTCCAGCCAAATAACTTGGCTTATGTAATTTACACTTCTGGGTCTACAGGAAAACCTAAGGGTGTATTAGTTAATCACCAAAATGTGACTCGTTTATTTGCCGCTACTCAGTCTTGGTATCACTTTTGTGCAAGTGATGTGTTTACACTATTCCATTCAATTGCCTTCGACTTTTCGGTTTGGGAGCTCTGGAGTGCTTTGCTGTATGGTGGACGTTTGGCGATCGTCCCCTACTGGGTAAGCCGCGATTCCTCAGCTTTTCACAACTTGCTGCGCCAAGAGCAAGTCACGGTTCTCAACCAAACGCCATCTGCTTTTCGCCAACTGATCCGGGTGGAAGAACTGGCAGAAAATCAAGAATCGAAACTCAGTTTACGCCTAGCGATCTTCGGTGGCGAAGCTCTGGAGCCGCAAAGCTTAAAGCCCTGGTTTGAGCGATATGGCGATCGCTCTCCCCAATTAGTAAATATGTACGGGATCACCGAAACAACCGTCCATGTTACCTATCGACCACTGACAATAGCAGATGTTAACAATAGCAAGAGCCTGATTGGTTCCCCGATTCCCGATTTGCAATTGTACATTCTAGATGAACAGCTAAAACCTGTACCTATCGGGATCGCAGGTGAGATGTATGTTGGTGGTGGTGGGTTGGCTCGCGGCTATCTAAATCGTCCAGAACTGACAGCAGAGCGGTTCATTACTAATCCGTTTAGCGACGAACCAGAGGCAAGGTTATACAAAACCGGCGACCTAGCCCGCTATTTAGAAAATGGAGACATTGAATATCTCGATCGCATCGATAATCAAGTTAAAATTCGCGGTTTCCGCATCGAATTGGGAGAAATTGAAGCTGCACTGCTAAAACATCCAGAGGTGCGGGAGGCAGTGGCGATCGCCCGAACTGACCAACCAGGAGACAAGCGCCTAGTAGCTTATATAGTTGCCAAACCCTCAAATCAAGCATTTGAGAACCAATCCCATAGCGAACAAATATCACAATGGCAACAAGTATTTAACGATACTTATCGCCAAAATGCTCCCAGTCAAGACTCAACGTTCAATATTATCGGCTGGAACGACAGCTACACAGGTCTACCCATTCCTCAAGAACAAATGGGTCAATGGTTGGACTCTACTGTTGAGCGGATTCTGGCTTTGCAGCCCAAGCGGGTGCTGGAAATTGGTAGCGGTACGGGGATGCTGCTGTTTAGGATTGCTCCCCAATGTTCGCGCTACTGTGGCACTGACATTTCCGACAATGCTATCCGTTATGTGCAGATGGAAATGCAGAAAACTGGCAGCCCTTGGTCGCAGGTGCAGCTAATCAACAAACCAGCCCACGACTTTGAGGGTTTTGAAGCCAAAACATTTGATGCAGTTATCCTCAACTCAGTTGTTCAGTATTTTCCCAGCATTGATTATCTGGTAAGTGTCTTAGAAGGTGCAGTGAAAATGGTAGCGCCAGGGGGCTTTATCTTTGTGGGGGATGTGCGTAGTCTACCCTTACTGTCAGCTTTCCATGCCGATGTCATCCTGTACCAGACATCCCAAGAGCTACCTACAGAAGATTGGTGGCAGCGCGTACAAAAAAATCTCCAAGAAGACCAAGAACTGGTAATTGACCCGGTCTTCTTTAATGTTCTGGTGCAACATCTGCCGCAAATCAGCCAAGTCCAAATTCAGCTCAAACGAGGTCGCGATCGCAATGAGCTAACACGGTTCCGCTATGATGTTATTCTCCATGTAGGAGACAGGGTTTCTCCCTCAATCGAGCCTCAGTGTTGGGACTGGCAGCAAGATGAGTTGACATTATCCTCGGTTCGCCAACTTTTACTAGAGACACCAGAGATTGCGATCGTCAAAAATGTTCCCAATGCACGTCTTTGGCAACAAGTCAAGCTCTTAGAACTACTGGCAAGGGATGAGAAACCAGCCACAGTCGGCGGTCTACTCCAAAACTTAGAAGCTCTCACCCAGCAAGAAGGGATAGAACCTGAAGACTTTTGGAGCTTGAGTGAGGAGTTACCTTACAGCATCGACATTAGCTGGTCGGATACGGGGACAAATGATTGTTATGATGTTGTGTTTAGCAGGCGATCGCTAGGGCTAATATCTCATGGAATACTACCTCTACTTAAGGAAACGCCCCAACTCAAACCCTGGAATCACTATGCTAATAATCCTTTGCAGGGTAAATTAACTCGCCAGCTAGTCCCACGGCTACGCAGTTTCCTCAAACAGTCTCTTCCCGACTACATGATTCCCTCCGCCTTTGTAACGTTGGAGGCACTACCCCTAACATCCAACGGCAAAGTTGACCGCCGCGCTCTACCAGCACCCCAAACAACTAGAGCCGACTTGGAAAAAGCTTTTGTCGCACCTCGAACTCTAGAAGAGCAGGTACTAGCCGACATTTGGGCTGAGATTCTCGGTCTGGAACGAGTTGGTATCCACGACAACTTCTTTGTCTTAGGCGGCGATTCCATCCGCAGTATTCAAGTTTTAGCCCTAGCAAAAGAAAGAGGTTTGCACTTCTCAGTTCAACAGATGTTTTTACATCAGACGATTTACGAACTGACGCAAAACCTCGCCACAGCAAAGACTAGTAATAGAATCACAGAAAAAGTCCAGCCGTTGGCTCTGGTCTCTGAACAAGACCGCCTCAAGTTACCCGACAATATTGAAGATGCTTATCCGCTTGCTAGACTTCAGATGGGGATGTTGTTTCACAGCGAGTACAGTCCTGGTTCTGCTGTCTATCACAACGTCAACAGTTTTCATCTGCGAGTTGTTTTCGACGAATCAAAATGGCGGATAGCTGTACAAGAACTTGTTGCTAATCATTCTGTACTGCGGACTTTCTTCGATGTCAGCAACTTCAGTGAACCGTTGCAGTTAGTTAGGCGCATAGTTCGTGTTCCTTTGGTAGTAGAGGATCTGCGCCATTTATCTGCCCCTGACCAAGAAAGTATTTTGAATGCTTGGTTTGCAGCCGAAAGAAAACAAAATTTTCGTTTAGATAGTCCTCCTCTATTACGCTTTCATATTCATCGCCGCAGCGATGAGACATTTCAGCTAACTTTGATCGAACACCACGCCATTCTCGACGGATGGAGTGTAGGCTTACTATTCACTGAGTTACTGCAAAGATATTTATCCTTATTAGGTGAAGAAATTTTACCTCTCAATCCACCAAGAGCGATCGCATTCCGAGACTTTATTGCTTTGGAGCAAAAAGCTCTCAATTCCCCAGAGTGCCGACAACATTGGTTGGAAAAACTTAACGGTATTACTATTACACAGTTACCTCGTTGGCCTCAATCTTACCACTCACATGAACCTGAATTAGGTACATTGGGTACTCAAGAAGTAACCTTATCTCTAACAGATTCTCAAGCTTTAAAACAGGTAGCAAATAAAGCAAAAGTTACCCTCAAAAGCGTACTTTTAGCCGCACATCTGAAAGTGTTAAGTGTGCTTTTCGATCGGTCTGATGTCTTAACAGGTATGGTATCTAATGGTAGACCAGAGGAAGCTGATGGAGAGCGAGTATTGGGACTTTTTCTGAATACTTTGCCATTGCGTTTACAACTCTTGGGAGGCACTTGGATAGACTTGATGCAAGAGACATTCAAGGCTGAACGAGAATCCCTACCTTTCCGACGATATCCCTTAGCTGATTTGCAGTGGAATTTGGGCGGTCAGCCTTTATTTGAAACATCGTTTAACTTTACCCATTTTCACGTTTACCAAAGTATCTTAGGGCTGCCAGGTCTACAGGTATTAGATAGCAAATTTCTCGGAAAAACAAACTTCACTCTGGGAGTCCACTTTACTTTGGATCTCGTCTCGTCCCAGATACATTTAACCCTAAAATACAATGCCAGCGAGTTGTGCCAAGAACAGGCGATCGCCATTGGCAATTATTACACTAGCACCCTGGCGGCAATAGCTAGTGACCCTTCACAACCCTATGAATCTTTCACTTTACATCTTCTAGAACAAGACAAAACTGCAATATTTCATGCTCAACCAAGCCAGATTCCACTACAACAAATTGAGTTGAATACTAATGCAGCTTTGCAAAGCAATATTTTAGCAAGTCAAGAGCATAAAAAACATCTAGATTACTGGCGACAGCAACTTAACGATGGACAACTACCCCGCGTTCACTTACCTACAGATTTCCGCCGTCCTTCTATAAAAACATTGAATGTTTCTCGTTTAAACTGGACATTCCAACCAGAAATTGTCTCTGGTTTACGAATGATTTGCAATCAAACAGAAACTACTTTATTTATGGGACTTGTGGCAGCAGTAAAAATATTACTTTATCGCTACAGTGGTCAGCACGATATTGCTATTGGTACAGAAATTACCACTCGCAATAATTATCAACTTGCATCTCCCAGCCAATTTTTGAATACAGTTGTTATCCGTGACGAAATCGAACCAGATCGAGGATATCAAAATCTGCTAATTAAAGTTCGTCAAACTGTTACCGAGGCATTTGAACATTCTGCTTATCCGTTTGATATTTTGGTAAAAAAACTGGCAAATTCCAGTGAAATTAACCGCACACCATTGTTCGATGTGTTGGTACTTCTGCAAAACATTAATCAACCTGTAGAAGAAGTAGAGATACAATCCCTGGATTCGTTAAATTCTCCAAGCAAATTTGACCTCTCTTTTGTTTTTCTTGAACAGAACAACGAACTCAGTTTAGCTCTAATTTACAACACAGATATATTCCAAGCTGAGAGAATACAACAAGCCCTAAGACATTTGGATAAACTACTTCTAGAAATGGTAGTGAATCCCAGCCAAACAGTTTGTAAAATTCCTCTTTTGTCAGCTGCAGAAACATCTTTTATCGAAAACTTTATCAAACCAATTACTCGTTTAGAAACACGCACAGTTATCCATGATTTTATCGACCAAGTAAAAGCCTTGCCAGATAAAACATCAATTATTTATCCGGGTGGAGAATTTAGTTATCTAGAATTAGATATACTTACTAACTCTTGGGCTAACATCTTTAAAGATTTAGGCATTCAAAAGGATATTATTTGTGGCGTAATGCTTGAAGGAGATTACCGTCAAGTATTAGCAATGCTAGCAGTATTTAAAGCTGGGGGAATTTATTTACCTCTGCGTTTGGATGAACCAGAAGAACGTTATTCACGTATGATGGTTAAAACATCCCCCACCATGATAGTGGTCGATCGCGAAAATTTAGAGACTATCAAACTTCGACTAGCAGTATTACCAAAACCCCCTCATATATTAGTCGCAACTGCCCATGAAATTCAGCAATACTATCAGTGGAATGGCACAATTTATCAATGCTTGCCTGTAGTTGCAAGTAACGATCGAAAAGCTTTAGTTATACCTGATGCTGATGATTCTAACTATATTATGTTCACTTCCGGGTCAACCGGTGAACCCAAAGCTATACTTGGTAGTCATGGCAGTTTACGCCATTTCATAAACTGGGAAAAACTAGAATTTGGAATTAATCAAAATTGGCGCTGTCTGCAAATTGCAAAAATTAACTTTGATGCTTACCTTAGAGAAACTCTTGTCACTTTATGTTCTGGAGGTACTCTCTATATTCCAGATAGCATAGACCGCGAAGATTCGGAGCGTTTATTACTGAGATTGGGAGAATGGCAAATTAACTTACTACATACTGTACCTTCAGTAATGCGCCTATTTTTAAATATTGGTCGCAATTTAGCTAATGCTAACCAATTGCTTAAGAATTTACGAGTTTTGGTGTTGGGAGGAGAACCTTTATTTGTCAAAGAATTGTGCGAATGGCATCAAGTTTTTGGTTCTCAGACAGAATTTGTAAATATTTATGGGGCAAGTGAAACCACTTTTGTCAAACATTTTTATCGAATTCCCGACCCGAATAAAATCACTTATGCCAGAGTTCCTGGAGGGAAAACATTGCCAGAGGCGGCGTTTTCAATCATTGATGGAACTCGTCCCTGTGCTGTCGGAGAAGTAGGAGAAATCTTTGTCAAGTCGCCTTATTTAACAAAAGGCTATTACCAAGATGAAAGTTTAACCAATTCTGTTTTTGTACCCAATCCTTTGAATAACGGCGTTGATGTAGTTTACCGCACAGGAGACTTGGGACGACTGCTACCCGATTTGACGGTGGAGGTGATAGGACGCAGCGATAACCAAGTGAAGTTGAATGGAGTACGGATTGAGTTGGGAGAAATTGAAGATGCACTGGCTGCTATTGATGGTGTAGAAAAAGCACTGGTAATTGCAGAGAAAAAAGAAGAATCGGTGACAGTCATTGCATTTTATCAAGCAAAAAACGCTGTAAATCATCAACAGATCGGCAGCCAATTGAAACAAGTGTTACCGATTTATATGCAGCCAACTTATTTGATGCAGTTGGCTGACTTTCCATTATTGCCAAATGGCAAAATCAATCGCCTAGCACTACTAAAAACAGAAGTAAATATTCTTCAAACAAACAATCAAATTACTAACCTTAATCAACAAGAGGCTTTATTAGCTTCAATTTGGAGTGAATTATTAGAGGTAGAGGTGAGTGACGCGAATCAGTCATTTTTTGAATTAGGAGGAAATAGTTTAAAAGCAATGCGCTTAGTGTCGCATATCCGCAATCGCTTTGGAGTTGCACTGCGATTACGAGAAATATTTACTCAAAATACTTTAAAAGCTCAAGCTGATTTGATTCAATCACGACAAAAAAAATGATAAAGTCACTACCGAATCAACAATATTACGAAGTATCCCACGCTCAAAGGCGGATGTGGATTCTGCACCATATAGATGAATATTCCAGCGCTTACAATATTAGGCTGGCAATGAGAATCAATGGCAGCTTAGATATTTCGGCATTTACAGAAGCTTTTCAACAACTTGTGAGTCGTCACGAAATTTTGCGAACTAGTTTTACAAGTGTCGCAGGTGACATTCAGCAAATTTTGCATGAAAAATTGCCTACAGAAAAATTAATAAATTTTCAAGATTTAAGAGGGCAAAAAGATGTTGAAGCCGTAGCTGATACCTTAATTCAAGAATCAGCTAACTCGCGCTTTGATTTAGAGAAGTTACCTCTGATGCGAGTTTTATTAGTGCAGATCGAGTCAGAGGAATTTTTGTTTGGTTTGACCATACATCATATTATTGGGGATGCGCGATCGCTCGATATCCTTTTCCAAGAGTTTGTTACTTTATACTCTGCTTACACGCAGCAAAAAACTCCCGTCTTACCTCCATTACCATTGCAATATAAGGATTATGCTGCATGGCAAAATCAGTGGTTAGAAAGTGAGGAGGTAAAAGAACAACATAGTTATTGGTGCGATCGCTTTGCCGAACAACCACCTATACTTAACTTATCTCCCGACTTTCCTAGACCGCAATTTAAATCTTCTCAAGCTGGTGTATATACTTATAATTTCAGTCAAAATATCGGCGATAAATTACGCTCTTTTGCTGCTGGGAATAATACAACTCTATTTATAACTCTCTTAACTTTATTTAAAATATTACTCTACCGTTACACAGGGCAGCATGATTTAGTCATTGGTATACCTATTTCTGGACGCAATCATCCAGACCTAGAAAACCAAATCGGATTTTATGTTAACACCCTAGCTTTAAGAACTTCACTCCCAGAAGCGGGAACTTTTAAACAAGCATTGGCAGAAGTAACAAATACTTGCCTCGATGCTTATGAATATAGTGATTATCCTTTTAATAAATTAGTATCTGCCCTGGATTTAGAACGAGATTTATCACGAAATCCTTTATTCGATGTGATGTTTTCACTGCTTAGTAAAGATAGTAAAGCAGTGATGAAAATTCCGGGAATTGAACATCAAGCATACCCCCTAAAACCACGAACGGCTCAATTCGATTTGAGTTGGAGTCTGTTTGAAGATGCCAACGATTTAAGATTGGTCATAGAATACGAAGCCGATCTGTTTCGAGAAGAGACGATCGCCAGAATGAGCGGTCACTTTTTACAAATAATTCAGGCAGTCGTTGAGAATCCTGATTGCCAATTGTCACATATTAATTTACTAACTCCTGAAGAACGCTATGAATTACTAACTCAATGGAATAACACAGAAGTTGCATATCCTCAAGATAAATGTATCCATCAGCTATTTGAAGAACAAGTAAAACTTAACCCTGATGCAGTTGCGGTAATATTTGAAGGTCAAAAATTAACCTACCAACAGTTGAATGAGCGAGCAAATAAATTAGCTCATTATTTGCGAGAAAAAGGCGTAGAACCAGAAGTATTGGTTGGAATTTTTGTTGAGCGTTCCCTGGAGATGGTAATAGGAATATTAGGGATTTTAAAAGCAGGAGGAGCTTATGTACCTCTAGATCCTAGCTATCCAGCCGAACGTTTAGCTTATATGCTCTCAGATTCGGCAGTTTCTATATTGCTTACCCAGCAGTCCTTAATAGATTCTTTACCAGAAAATCAAGCCGAGGTGCTGTGTTTAGATAGTGATTGGCAGGTAATTGCTAACTATAGTCAGCAGAATCCCATCAGTCAAGTGACATGGGAAAATTTAGTTTATGTCATTTATACCTCTGGCTCGACAGGTAAGCCAAAGGGAGTAATGAATATCCATCAAGGCATTTGTAATAATTTATTGCGGACGATTAATGCTTATCCACTCACAACAAGCGATCGCATCTTACAAATAACTCCCTTTAGTTTTGATGTTTCAGTCTGGGAAATCTTCTGGTCTTTAATAGCTGGGGCTACTTTAGTAGTAGCTAAACCTGAAGGTCATAAAGATACTACTTATTTGATTAACTTAATTGCCCAAGAACAAGTTAGTCAAATCAATTTTGTTCCCTCAATGCTGCGGGTTTTTATTCAAGAATCAAATTTAGAAAATTGCCGTTGTTTAAAGCGAGTATTTTGTGGCGGAGAAGCACTATCTTATGAACTAACTCAACGCTTTTTTGAGCAGTTTGATTGTGAATTGTACAATTTTTACGGGCCAACAGAAACAGCAGTTGATGCCACTTTCTGGCAGTGTACGCCACAGTCTAATTATCAAATACTTCCTATTGGTCGCCCCATTGCCAATACCCAAATTTATATCCTCGATTCTCATCTCCAACTAATTCCTGTTGGCATTCCTGGAGAATTGCATATTGGAGGCGCTTCTTTAGCTAGAGGCTATCTCAACCGACCAGAATTAACTACCCAAAAATTTATTTCTAATCCCTTTGGTAATGGCAAATTGTATAAAACTGGAGATTTAGCTCGTTATTTACCAGATGGAAATATTGAATATCTTGGTCGGATCGATAACCAGGTCAAGCTGCGCGGCTTACGTATTGAATTAGGAGAAATAGAATCGGTTTTAGAAACTAATTCCCAAGTAGAACAAACAGTCGTCATTCTGCATGAAAACCAATGGTTAGTAGCTTATGTAGTTAGAAAAGACCAGTCATTAACCCCTAGCGATCTGCGTCGTTTCTTACAGCATAAATTGCCAGCTTACATGATACCTTCAGCTTTTGTAATGTTGTCAGCTATGCCATTAAACCCGAATGGCAAGATAGACCGTAAAAAATTACCAAAACCCGATGAAACATCGATAGTAGAATCACCATATTTAGCTCCACGCAATCGCTCAGAAAGCATTTTAGCAAACATTTGGCAACAAGTTCTGCAAGTATCAAAGGTAGGAGTAAATGATAACTTCTTTGATATAGGTGGTCATTCATTACAAGCCATGAATCTGATGGCACTAATTTATCAAGAACTGGAAATTGACATTCCTTTGTCAATAATTTATGAAAAACCTACGGTAGCAGAATTGAGCGAGTATATCATCTACCTCAAAGAGATGAATATCCAACCTAAAGAACGTCCTTATGTAGTTTTCAATAAAGCACGAGAAAAAGCGATTTTTATATTTCCCCCAGCCCTTGGTTTTGCAGCAGCTTACGCGAATTTAGCTGATTATTTAACAAATTATGCTATCTATACTTTCAGATATATTGCCGATGAAGCAACTTTAGAAAAATATGCAGAATTAATAGATAGCCTAGCACCAAATCAAGATATAAAATTGATGGGACATTCAGCAGGTGGTTTTTTGGCAATGTTGATGGCTCAAAAGTTAGAAAGTCGCGATCGTATAGTTTCTGATGTGATTTTATTAGATACTTACAGAGACGGTCGTGAAGCTAAACAAGCCCAAATGTCAGAAATCATAGAAGGTGTTGATGGTTTCTTATTAAATCCCAAACGTCAGGAATTAAGACGTTACTTTATGGATAACCAAAAGTTACGCGATCGCACCTACAATCAAGTTTGGGAATACTTTAATTTTCTCTGGCATTCAGACCTAAAAAATTTGCAAATTGACGGAAATATTCATCTTATACGTGCTGAGGGAAACTACGATTACGAAGATGATTGGATACAAGCTACAAGAGGAGAACGAATCAATCATTATGCCTATGGGGTTCATCGAGAGATGATCGATCCTCCTTATCTCAATCAAAACGCCACTATTATTAATGCGATTCTCACTTAGAATTGAGAATTTGGAATTTACAAGATTCAGTGATTCTGGAGTGGTGTTTTAAGCAAAAACCTTAACGCCTGAATTAGGTTTTAATCAGACTTTGCACCTATTTCAATCACCTCACTGCATATATGCAGTTTATTGAAAGAGTTTTTCCAACTATAAAATTTAGGACTAAAACAACAGATGAGTAAAGTAAGAGTTAATAACGAATGGGACGCTCTCGAAGAAATTATCGTTGGGCGTGCCACCAATGCACGTATTGCCTGTCGAGATCGAGGTTTGTTTGCAGTCGAATATAGAGATTATGGCAGCATTGAAAACATTCCCTCTGGTCAGTATAGCGATCGCATCATCGAAGAAACTGAAGAAGACCTTGACGAACTCGTGCGTACACTTCAAACCCTCAATGTAGTTGTTCAGCGTCCTGATGTAGTAGATCATTCTATTAAATTTCGTACCCCCGATTGGGAATCAGACGGTCAATACAATTACTGTCCCAGAGACCTATTTGTTACAGTAGGAACATGGATTATCGAAGCGCCAATGACGCTACGAGCAAGATTTTTTGAAACTCTTTCATTTAAATCTATCTTGATGGATTATTTGCAGAGCGGAGCTAGATGGATATCAGCCCCAAAGCCCAGACTCGCTGATGAAATTTATAATATTCACGATCCTAACTGTTCAGCAATCAAAGACCATGAGCCTCTATTCGATGCAGCAAACATATTACGGTTAGGGAAAGATATTTTCTATCTAATTTCAGATACGGGGAACCGTTCTGGAGCATTCTGGCTGCAAACTATATTAGGCGAAGAGTATAGGGTGCATACTTATGACAACGTTTATAGTGGCAGTCATGTAGACACCACCATCGCTGTAATTCGGCCTGGTTTAGTTGTAGTGAATGCTGAACGAGTTGGCGAACAAAATCTGCCCGAACTGTTCAAGAGTTGGGATGTAATCTACCTGACAGAAGTCGTTGATATTGGTTATACAACAACATCCTATGCTTCTAAATGGATTGGTATCAACCTCCTGATGGTAAATCCAAATCTGGCGATCGTTGATAAATCACAAACTCCACTGATCGAACAGCTTGAGAAACGCGGTGTTGATGTTGTACAGCTCCAACTCAGACACGCAAGAACCTTGGGAGGAGGGTTTCATTGTGTAACGTTGGATGTGCGACGAAAAGGCTCATTGGAAAGCTATTGTAATGCTTAAAAATTGCATTATGAACCCGATCTAATGCAATTGTTAGTAAAAAACATACCTTAAACAATAGATATATCTATAGAATGCGTAAGTCTAAATAAAGGAGTTTAGCTATGGCTTATCACACCTACAAATCTCCGCTTCTATGGTTAGCATCGATAGTCAAAGACAGCCGAGTGAGTGTTGGAGAATATACCGCCTGTGACAACTCCATTACCTTTGCGTTGTGGTTTCCTGATGAGAGAATTGAGATTGGTAAATATTGCTCTCTAGCAAAAGATATTACTATCTTCGGTGGCGGAGAGCATCACATTACTAGGGCGACTACTTATCCATTTCGCCTGTTCTTCCCTCTCTCTCAAACCCAGTTTGCAGAACGGCGTGACGAAGTACGCCACAAAGGTACTACTTCAATTGGAAATGATGTATGGATTGGCTACGGTGCAACCATTTTGTCAGGAGTTAAGATTGGCAACGGAGCAGTCATCGGCTCTCAGGCAGTTGTTGCCAGTGATATCCCTGATTATACGGTTGCTGTAGGCAACCCAGCTAAGGTTATCCGCTCTCGATTCAGACCTGAAACAGTTGAACGTCTGCTGAAACTGCGTTGGTGGGACTGGGATACTAAGAAAGTTATTGCAAACCTAGAATGGCTTTACCAAAATCCTGACGATTGGCCAGAAGATATCCAGTTTAATGAATCTACAGAAGGTCTGCCAGATTTTCCTGCACCTGAACTTCTAGAGGAAGACATTAAAAACATCAGCAAAGGGTAAGGGAATCCACATTTTAAGACGTGAGATTTGAAATGAGGACGCAATGCAAGCCGCGCAAAATGTAACACTATTAATAATAGTGTTACATCTGTTTTTTTGCGATAGTTCCGTCGGTGCTTTTAATACCAGCTTTGACGCTGATATCTAGAGTTGCTGTTGTTGTCGGACAAAACACACACCCGAATGGCACGCTTGTTAACGGCAAACCCATTATATATAAGGCTTTTGGGTGTGGGGTGTGGCTGAGTGGGTGTAGTCAGTCAGAAATTTATTTGTATCCCCACTCATATTTACTAGAAACAGGGTGTGGGGTGTGGGGTGTAGGGTGTTGGGGGTAGGGTGTTGGGTGTAGGGAAAAATCAAGAAAAGTGAACAGGGTGCAGGTTGTATTGGGTGTGGGGTGTAGGGAAATTAAGACAGACACTCCGGGTGGGGCTTTTACCTGCCTTGCGAAATAAGGATTTTTCGCGCGCGTGGGGCGAGGCTTTAAACCTACACCCTACACCCTACACCCTACACCCTACACCCTACACCCTACACCCTACACCCAACACCCTACCCAGACGAGCTTTCAGCTTTACAAGCGTGCCATTCACACACACCCAAAGCAGAAAATTGAACCGAAAAGAGAAATCACCATGACCCTGACAATGACACCCACTATTACTGCCTTTGAACGGTCGCCTGATGGCGGCAAGGGACTGGCGCGTGACATGCGCGTTCGCTGGGCGCTCGAAGAAGTGGGCCAACCTTACAACGTTCGTCTTGTTTCGTTCAGTGAGATGAAGCAACCCGCGCACCGTGCGCTTCATCCTTTCGGGCAAATTCCAACCTATGAGGATGGCGATCTCGCCCTGTTCGAGTCGGGGGCGATCGTGTTCCATATCGCGGAGCGCCATACAGGGCTGTTGCCAGACGATGCCAATAGTCGAACGCGAGCGATCGCATGGATGTTTGCCGCACTTAACACGATGGAGCCGCCAATCGTTGATCGGGAAATGGCCACGTACTTAGAGCGTGATGAGGCCTGGTACGAGCAGCGCCTGCGTGTCGTCGAAGGCCGCATCCGTAACCGGCTCTTAGAACTTTCCAGTCACCTTGGAGATGCCGACTGGCTCGATGGTGCATTCAGCGCAGGCGACCTGATGATGGTGGAAGTGCTGCTCAGGTTGAAAGACTCGGGTATGCTGGACGACTATCCAAATCTCTCTACCTATGTCGCCCGTGGTGAAGCGCGGCCCGCCTTCAAGCGTGCTTTCGCCGCTCAATTAGCGGTTTTCACTCTTCAGCAACCGACTGGCTGACTAGCGCAAAAGAGAGATTTGACACTATTGCTCCTGCCCCCTGCCCCCTGCCTCCTATTTGTATCAACTTTAAAGTGAAACGGTATTACATGTAATGCCCATTGAGCATTAATGGTATCAGAAGCGGCGATCGCAGATAGGAAGATGATGTAGGTTTGCCCAAAAATTTATCCCTTGATGACCAAACCCCGGCATGAATTACGCAAACAATTGCAAACTGTTTAACTATAAGCATTTCAGCTTTACAAGCGTGCCATTCTCTACATAACTGATGTGGCCACCATTATCAGCAACTTCTAACCGGAGAATGTAGCTATCATTCTGCAACAGCGATGGGTCGAACTTACCCAGTACACTATTAGCGATCGTTAGAAGTTTACTTCCGGCCACTCCGGGTTAGCTTTGGCTACTTTTGCCGCACTGAAGTTTTAATTTAGTTGCTCTCGGATTTCGTGTTTGAGGAAAGTAGGTTGCTCTCCTTGATGCTTTTTATGCAACTTTTAGTTGTAAATATCAACCCCTAATTGCACAATTTTGGTTGATTTCAAGCACAGTAACTCAGCTAATGTACAGCCAAATATTTTACACAAAGCAGTAAGGACTTCTGGAGAAGCGTTTTTGACATCTGTATTTGTCTCCATCCTGTTCAAGTACTGGCGAGAAATATCTACTTCAAATTCAGTAAGCCTTTTGGATAAATTCAACAACGGTATATCGCCACGCAACTCACGCATTTTTTGCCCACGCGCAGCTGTCCATTTTATAGAACCTACTTCTGTCAGTGGTAACATCACGACCTCTTCCATATCTTCTCTACTTGCCATATTATGCAACTTCTAGTTTACAATCAAAATAATTTGTTGCAACTATTTGTAGCATAAATTTAGTCATTGCGATCGCACTGTGCCAGTTGCGTAAGTCCTGTAGTACTTCACTAATACCATTTCTATTCCGAATACAAAGCTTTCAGAACTGGATCAAAGTAATACTTCTGTACTATTGAAGGCGATCGCCTCCACGAGGTTACCAGTAATCTGACAACAGAGCGTGTTATTTCTTTAACTTCCTATGACTTTATTCTTGAAGCTCTTTTCTGTGCAGCTTCAATGTAAATTGATATCAGTATTCACGTAATTCTTCGATAATTCAACTGTCGGCTCCTAATTGCAACGATGTCTACGACGGGCTACGCCTACGCAATTGAGATTCACTCTTTAATGTATAGTCAAGGGAATCCCGTTATCTTTGGGTTTTAAATTGAGAATAAACGGAACAGCTTTCAATACCCAATCGGACACGGGTGTATAATTAGCAGCTTCTTCTCCAAAGCTAATAGAAAGCATATCTGTATGAATGATACCTGGATTGAGGGGTATAGCTGCCATACCAGTTGGCAATTCTTGTGCCAAAGAACGAGTTAATCCTTCTATTGCCCACTTAGAAGCACAGTATGGTGCTACTTGGGCTGAAGTCGAACGTCCCCAGCCAGAACTAAAGTTAACAATAATACCCCGTTTGTTTTTCACCATTGCTGGTACGAAATGGCGAATTATATTCGCTACTCCTTTGATATTGATATCTATAAGCTCAGAAAATTCTTCAGATGGTATTTCCCACAAAGGTGCTAGGTAATTAGTAATTGCTGCATTATTTATCACTATATCTGGCGGTGAATATTTTTGAAGTACGTCTTGGGCCCATTTTTTTACAAGTTGTTCATTTGCCACATCTACAGATGTGAAATCGTTGTTAGCACTAAACTTTTGGCGTATTTTATCGATAGCATCTGATGAACGAGCGCAACCAATAACAGTATGTCCCTGTTGAATAAAACCCTCGGTCATCGCATAACCTAAACCTTTGCTTATGCCCGTAATTAAGATCAGCTTAGTCATATTATTCTGTTATTATTAGATTTCGGTTTTTTTCCGGTCGGTTTCGTGGGGGTAAGGTTCGTCCATCATAAAACTGAATAACTAACTTACTTAGTCCGATCCATGCTAGTGCAAAGATTAAGGGAGCTAGAGTTTCAATCACAACTACTACAACTGATGTTGTCTGAAAAAATAAAAGCATTGGAGTCCAAGCCAAAGTAAGTACTGCTGCAACTCCACTCCCAAATCTCAATCGCTCAATAATAGAAAGTGCCGAGCTACAACTAGCACATTTTTCCGTATGAGAATGATACCTCTCCAGCAGCACGGACTTTGCCAATGGGGGAGAAAAAGTCTCTTTGCCAAATGGTTCAGCGTTATATTGGTTTACCCACTGACGCAGTTCAAATACAAAACTATCTGCTTTGGTTGGAAGGTAAAAGGCTTTAGTAAAGTTCGGGCTACCTCCTTTAGCTTCAAGATACCTTTCCTGATAGTGGAGAAAAATTTGATCGTCTTCTAAAACGCCATTTTGTCCAATGTGGTAATACCAACGCGGTCTGAGCTTAATAAACCAACCTGGAAGTTTATCAGGAAACTTAAAAGGAAAACGTGCAAATACACGACATTCTCCTTTACGTATAGGTGTAGCATAAACAACGGTTAGAATTCTGCCGCGCTGGGAGTTGATGTCGTGCCACATTAAACTTGGAGCGACGAAGGTTGTAGATAACTCTCCTGATTGCCCTGGTTTCAAACCTTGTTTCCAAATCCCTTTGAATCCATGTTTCCCAGATTCAATCACTTCAAGTTCTAGAGGTGCTGCATTTGCCCTATTTCCTACCGTTTTATGGTGTGTAAACGATATGTGGCTAGGGTCTAGTATATTTTCTAATAGGGTTAATGCATCATAAGGTACATCTCTAAATGTATTAATTACAACCCATCCTTCTGGAGATTCTTCTAATGGTTCAATTATTGGGACTTCGGTTTTGGCAGCATTTTCATATTCACCAACGTATACAAACAGTAGTCCTTGCTTCTCGATAGTTGGTAATGATGCCACACAAGCTCGTTTTGATGTCTCTGCTGTTCCACCTTCGACTTGTTGAGGAATCCTTTGACAATTTCCATCTCCAGAAAAACCCCAACCGTGATAGGGACATTCCAAAAGCCCATCGTCACTAATTCTGCCTTCAGACAACGGTGCTAAACGATGAGGACACTGGTCTTCAAAGCTTCTCCAAGATTGGGCAAGTCTATCCCACCAAATTACAATATCTCTTCCCAGCACTGTAAAAGGCGTTGGTTTTGATTTGTCTAAGTCCTCTAGGTAATGGATGGGATACCATGTTTCTTTACAATCAAAACTATTCGGATCGCTGCCGCCCCCAGGCTGTTTTGAGTGCAAACTATCTCTGACGTTAACTTCTTTCTCAAGCATTTTTGATGTTTATTAACTTTTATTGCCTACTCTAAGATTTATTTTAACTAGTATGAACATTGGCTGTATGGCGATCGCATTTCCATTTTTGATTTTATGAATAGCCACTAAAATGGCAGATAATATGCTATTAGTAAACACTGACAAGACAAGTTTCTCAATCCTTCCCTACGCCGAGAACTCTTACCCCATTATCAGGCTTGAACACTGACTGGAACAGGGAGAATACGACCCAAACCTGTGAGCTTGCGGAAAATCTGAGTCAATAAAATAGGCTCAGGTTTTTGAGGAAGCATTTTTATGGTTTCACGGACATATTGAAAGTCGTGACAGTGAGGCTTGAGGTCAACAATGCCGCATTCGGGGTTACTGTGACGGAAATTAGCTAGAAGATGAGCTTTCTGGCGAAGTAATCGCACTAATGTTATAAAATCGTGTTGCTCTCATTGCCGTTTGAATTTAGACTTGCTGTCTAGGTTTGCACTTTTGTGCATAGCTTGAAAATTGATCTCCAATTAAAATAGGTGCATACTTTAACGAGTAGAGTTAGGGATAAAAATTACAAAATATGAATCTCAAGATAAACCTGACAATTCAGGCCATGTGGAAAAGCTCATTTTAGCGGTTTCCTAACCCTGATTTTCCGTTAGCTATTTTCATTAACTTAAAGCTATTGATAATTAAGCTGTAAAAAAAGCCAAGCTTTTTCGAGGATTGAGGACTTACCGTGAAAAGTAAGCAAAATAAACACTGTAGAGTAAAAGATTTTTTGTAAAGCTTAAGGAAACTTTTAGTTTAAATGAACATAAGTAAAAATCCGGTAGAAGTAAGTTTGAAAAAAGATCGCACTTATGGACATTTACCAGTGGAGAAAAAACTGGGTATTCTTGTTGTCGATGACCATCAATTAATTTTAACTGGTACTCTTGATGTATTAAATCGAGAGTATCCCGAAGCTGCTATTGTTAAAGCTCAGACTAGAGAAGAGACACTTTATCAACTTCAACTTCATCAGTTTGACTTGATTGTGATGGATTTATCAATTCCCGATCGGCAAGGGAAGATAGCAGAAATTGATACCGGAATTAAGCTGTTGCAAAATTTGCTCAAAGAATATCCCCATCAAAATTTTATCGTGCAAACTAGTTATGTGAAAGCCTTGATCCGGATCAAACACGAGATTGATAATCATCAAGGTGGGTTTGCGATCGCAGACAAAGGATTACCCGAAAATGAAATGCTGATGCGGGTTAATTTGGCACTTCAGGGTGCAACTCACACCAAAGACATCAAAACGGGAATCGAACTCAAACCAGAATGGTTGGATGTGTTGCGGTTAGCTTTTGAAGAGAGTTTAACAGATAAAGCGATCGCCGATCGAATGTATAAATCAGAACGAGCAGTGCGGACTTACTGGACAAAGATTCAGGATGTTTTGGGTGTATATCCTGAAGACTGCAAGCAAAGCGGTAAGAATATGCGAATCCAAACCGAAGTTCGTTCCCGTGAAGAAGGCTTAATTGATTAATACGCAAAAAATTAAGCTGG
This sequence comes from Nostoc sp. DedQUE08, assembly GCF_034530895.1. NCBI lineage: Bacteria > Bacillati > Cyanobacteriota > Cyanophyceae > Nostocales > Nostocaceae > Nostoc > Nostoc sp. DedQUE08. The sequence goes on along the minus strand of NZ_JAVRCD010000017.1, from coordinate 6,747 downwards.
AAGCTAGATGAAAAGGAGAATCAGGAATCGCATTTGGAAAGAATTCAGGTTATGGTCGCTGGCTATACGTCCAGGGATCGTAGTGCTGTTGTTGGTAATGTTAATCCGAATAACTGGAGGAATACAATCTTGGGAATGGATGCTGCTTGATACGATGCTACGTCTGCGTCCGATAGAAAACCCTGATGAACGTGTAGTAATTGTGGGTATCGACGAAAAAGATATTGAATGGGTTAAACAATATCCAATCCCAGATCAGAAGATTGCAGAGTTACTCACCAAGCTGGAAACTTATAAACCGCTAGCCATTGGGTTGGATATCTTCAAAAATGTTCCTGTAGAACCTGGTGGCGAACAACTAGCGCAGATATTACGAGCAAATTCTAATATTATTGGTATTGAAAAAATTTTACCGCCTGGAGAAACTTCACCACCCCAGAGCTTGCCATCCGAACGAGTTGGGTTTGTCGATTTACCTAATGATGAAGATAGCAAAAATCGACGCTATTTGTTGTATACGCCAAATCCTAAGAATATCAATGAAGATAAATATTCTTTAGCACTGCGGTTAGTTACTAAGTATTTAAATGCGAAAGGAATTGAGCCGCAAACTGGAAAAAATGACCCGAATACAATAAGATTCCGTGGGATTGAATTACCCCGAATTACCCATAATTTTGGCGGATATGTCAGGGCTGATGATGGGGGGTTGTCAATTTTGATGAACTTTCGCAACAGCGATCGACCTTTTAATATTGTTTCGCTGCGCGATATTCTCAACGATCGAGTTGATGCAGAATTGCTGCGCGATCGCATTGTCTTAGTTGGCAATCGCAATATGAGCGCGGGTGATATTTTTTATACTTCAGCTTTATCTAATTTAAATTTAAGCGGTCAAATTTATGGCATTGACTATCACGCTCATGTTATCAGTCAAATTCTTAGTAGCGTAATAGATAGCCGGACAATGTTGCATAGTTGGGGAGAGTTTGGAGAGTACACATGGATATTTGTTTGGGGGATTTTGTCGATCGTTATCGGACGGTTTACCGAATCTGCTCAAGCAAATTTACTGACTGTAACTGTAGCAGCATTTTGTTTGTTTAGCTGCGGGTATATGATGCTGTGGGTGTGGGGTGTATGGATTCCTGTAGCACCTAGTTTTCTGATATTAGCCGTGAATGGGTTAGGTTTAGGTGCTTTTTACCAGCATGATAAATTTTTGCGATCGCAAATTAAGGAACGTCAAAACACAATTCAACACACATTTACTGTAATTCATAATGGCCCTTTGCAAATTCTTGCTTATGGATTAAAGCATCTGCGTGCTAAAGATATTCCTTACGAACAACTGGTTGAGCAATTTGAAAAACTCGATCGCGAAATTCGTGAACTTGGCGATTTTCTCAAACTCGAAGCATTAACCACAGAAGAGAGCTTACGTTTAGGTAGCGGATTAATACTTGAATTGAAACGACCTTTGCATGATTTATTATATGAGGTTTACTCAAGTACATTAGAACGTAAAGATTTTGAACATTTTAAAACATTAAAAGTTAAAATTCGGAATTTTGAACCGATTGATGATAAATATTTAACTATAGAACAAAAACGGGGAATATGTCTGTTTTTAGAAGAAGCTTTATGTAATATTGGTAAACACGCCCAAGGAGTCAAGCGAGTTCAAGCATCGGGTGTTTATAGTGCAAATAAATACAATTTATCTGTAAGAGATAACGGTTCAGGTATTAAATCAAAACTAGAGAATAAAGGCACAAAACATTTTAAAATGCTTGCTAAACAATTAGGAGGAGAGTTTCGCCGTGAATCGCTTTCTCCACGTGGGACTATATGTGAACTTCGTTGGAAACCTACAAAGGAATTTTAAGAAGGAATAAGGCGTTATATCATGTCTGCTAGATTACTTATTAAACCTGAAGAACCCCACCCCGCCAAAGCTATGCTTTGTCTCCCCTCTCCGGCTTGCAGGGAGAGGCTGGGGGTGGGGTGCAATGACTGTGGAAATCATAACTAATTATACGGACATGATATTAGTCGCCAGAATTCTTAATTCTTAAAAAGTTTTAGATAACCACACAATCAACAGCATTTACCATGAGTCATCAACATTTCGTATTTTGGGAAAATAAGGGCAGATTTACAAGCTTGGTTGTAGGAGTAGTTTTTCTTATGACCGCAGTCCCAGCATTTGCCGAGTTTAAACCACGCGATCGCAAACCAGCCAGCGACAATACCCGTGCAGGTGGTTCGCGTGGATGTTCAGCTAGCAGCATACCACTGACGCAGCTTGCACCTCAGACATTTATCGGTAAAACTGCTTCCACACGTCCAACCTTAGCTTGGTATATGTCAAGTTCTCAAAATGCGCGATTCCAACTGTATGAATTTGATTCACCCAAGACAGTTAAAAAAATTGGGCAAGTTAAAGAAATACCCACAACAGTTGGGATTAACAAACTAAAACTTCCCGTTGATTACCCCGAACTCACAGTCGGTAAAACATATTTATGGCAAATTGCAATTGACTGCGAAAACGACACGATTATTAGACGTGCAGAATTTACCGTTATCAATCCTCAATCACTTGCTAAAAATCGATTTACTAGCATTCCAGAAAGTATAAATTATTATACTGAAAATGAACTGTGGTACGAAGCATTAGAAGAAGCATTAAAAGCAACTGGTAATGCTAAACTGGGTCAAACTGGGGCAACTTTAGTTAAAGAACTTGCACAGTCAGAAATGCTTATCGGTAATGACGTAGATAAAAAAAATATTCAGCAACGAATTGAATACCTCCAGAAAATTGGCAGCGAAAAAATATAGCAGTTTTCATTTTGATGCAACACACTCTGACCTCACTCCAAACCTCTCTCCTTTTAGGAGAGAGGCTTTGAATCTTACTCCGCTTCCAGCAATAAAAGTTTTTCCGATCCCCTCTCCTAAGAGGCTACGGTGTACACACAAGTCTGAAATAGTTTACTCACTTGGTTTTTCATGTCAGTTTTACCCCACCCTAACCCTCCCCTTAGAAAGGCTACGGTGTACACACAAGTCGAATTACCCCCCTTAGTCCCCCCTTTACAAGGGGGGAAACAAGAAAAATCCGGTTCCCTCCCCTTTACAAGGGGAGGGTTAGGGTGGGGTAATTCGAGAACTGGTAGTAATTCGATAACTTGTGTGTACACGGTAGCTCTTAAGAGGAGAGGGTTAGGGTGAGGTCTTTATTAAACAACTAAGAACCACTATAAAAATAGTAGGCAGAATAGAAATGGTAAAAATTTGGCCGATTGCTGTCACAGGATGGCTGGGATGCGTGATAGGTATTGCAGTTTCTATTAATCCTACTTTTGCTCAGTTAACTCCCGATAACAGCCTGGGAAAAGAGCGATCGCAAGTCATTCCTCTTAATACAAACAATGACCGCATCGAGGGCGGTGCGGCTCGTGGTGCTAACCTATTTCACAGTTTTCAAGATTTTAACGTGGGTGAGGGTCGAGGCGTTTATTTTGCCAATCCAGAAGGGATAACAAATATCTTTTCTCGCGTTACTGGTGGTAACTCATCAAATATTTTCGGGAAATTGGGAGTATTAGGTAATGCAAATTTGTTTTTCCTAAATCCCAATGGAATTGTGTTTGGGAAAAATGCCCAGTTAGATATGCAGGGATCATTTGTGGGGACAACGGCAAGTAGTGTAAAATTCGCTGATGGTAGAGAGTTTAGTGCAACTACCCCTCAAAATACACCTTTGCTAACTATTAGCGTTCCTGTGGGCTTACAATTCGGGGTGAATCCTGGAAAAATCACAGTACAAGGATCAGGTCATAATTTAACGTACAATCCATCCACTGCTGGAACCATTAGAACTGATGTTCCTGGATTGCAAGTACAACCAGGGAAAACCCTTGCACTTGTTGGCGGTGATATAAATTTGGAAGGTGGAAATCTGAGGGCTGAGTCTGGACGAATTGAATTAGGAAGCATCGTATCACCGAGTTTAGTTAGCTTGACGCAAAATGATTCAGGTTTATTTTTAGAATATTCAGGTGTAAATGCTTTTGGAAATATCCAGCTATCTCAAAAAGCCTCAGTTGATGTCAGTGGAGAGGGTGGAGGTTCTATTCAAGTACAAGCAGAGAAACTATCAGTGCGTGATGGTGCATCGCTTTTGTCTATCACCACTGGTTCAAAACCTGGGGGAGAGTTTAATGTCAACGCTACCGAGTCAATAGAACTAATTGGAGAATCAGCAGACAAAAATTATGCCAGCAGCTTATATACAGAGTCTCAAGGTGCTGGTTCCTCTGGAGAGTTAAACGTTAATACAGGAAAATTAATCGCTACAGATGGAGCTTATATTTCAACTTATATTGTATCTTCCGGTAATGGAGGAAATTTGAATGTCAAAGCTTCTGACTCTGTAGAATTGTTTGGCAGGGGTATATTTTTAAGTGGCTTTTATACAGGAACAAGTACTAGCAGTAGTGGAAATGCTGGAAATTTGAGTGTCGAAGCTAGAAGTTTGGCTATTAGTGGAGGTGCGCTACTTTTTGCCAGTAGCCCTGGAGAAGGAAATGCTGGAGATATTACAGTTAATGCTCAAACAATTAACTTAAGTAACCAAGGAACTATTAGCTCTGTCAAGAGTGGGCAGGGAAATGCTGGTAGTATCTCTATTAAAGTTCAAGATACTTTATCTCTAACTAACGGCAGTCGATTATCCAATTTTACGGTACCGGAAACGGTAGGTAATGGTGGAGATATTAATATCCAAACAGGAAAACTCTTTTTAGATAATAACTCTTATTTCACTGCTAGCACCAATGGACAAGGGAATGGTGGCAATATTATTATTCAAGCAGCAGACACTATTTCGATTGCAAACAAAAGTAGTATTTTCAGTGTCGTTTCTAACACAGGTGTAGGTAATGCCGGGAATATTCGTATTCTTGCAAAGTCTTTTTCTGCAAGTGGAGAATCTTCTGTTTTCAACAGCAATATTGGTGGGAAAGGGAATGCTGGCGATATCTCAATCAATACAAAAAAGAATGTTTCTTTCACAGGTGGTTCTTTTTTGAGTGCTAGTACATTAGGTGAAGGTAATGGCGGGAATATCAAAATTCAAGCAGATGGTGCTGTGAAATTTTCTGGACGTAGTGAAAGACTTGGTAGCGGAATATTTAGCGGCGTGTTGAAAACTGGTGTAGGTAACAGTGGTGATATTGAGATTGTAGCCCGTAGTTTTGAGCTATCTGATGATGCTGATTTGTCTACATTGTCTAATGGTAAAGGCAACGCGGGTAATGTCTTGATAACTACATTAAGTGACACAACAATTAAAGATAGTAGTACTATAGCAACATTTCTTACCACAGAGGGAAATGCTGGTAAAATTGCAATTCGAGCAGGTGGTGATGTCTTAATTTCGGGAAAAAGCGATTTGTCCTCTTTTCTTTACCGAAATGCAGTAGGTAAGGGTGGAGATATTGAAATTCAGGGGCGTAATTTTTCTTTAACCGACGGTGCTGTTTTAAATTCTACTACTGTTGGCAAAGGCGATGCTGGAAATGTGCTAGTTAATGCCACTGGCAACATTTCTTTAACAAATGGTGCTAGCATCTATGCTGCGACATTTGGGCAAGGAAATGCAGGTAACGTCACCGTTAATGCTGGGGGTAAATTCTCTCTTCAGGGGACAACTCTTGATGGTTCTAACTTTGACACTGGCATCTTTAGTATAGTCGGAGTAGATGCAGGATTCACAGGTAAAGGTAAAGGTAAAGGCGGTAATATTAACGTTACAGCCCGTGATTTATCTCTTAATGGTGCAGCTTTATCTGCTAGTAGTCTGGGAAATGGAATTGCCGGGAATATTAATATTAATTCAAGTGCTGTAAGACTAGATAATAAAGCCGCTATTACTGCTGTGACTAACTCTAGTGATGGTGGAAATATTAACTTAACCGCTACAGATTTATTACTATTGCGTCGTAACAGCAATATCACTACAACTGCGGGGTTAGCCAAATCAGGTGGCGATGGCGGTAACATCAATATAGACTCAAAATTCATCGTCGCCAGCCCTGAAGAAAACAGCGACATCAGCGCCGATGCATACACTGGTTCCGGTGGAAGAGTCCAAATCAATTCGCAAGGTATCTTCGGTATCGAGTCGCGTCCAAAACCAACTGAGAAAAGTGATATTACTGCAAGTTCGCAATTAGGCATTTCAGGTATAACAAATATTAACGCACCCGATACCAGTTCCATTCAAAACAGCTTTACTGAAGCATCTCCAAACGTCATCGACACTAATGCACTCATCGCCAATAGTTGCATTTCACGCAGTTCCAAGCAAGGGGGTACATTCTTCATTACTGGTTCTGGCGCTTTACGTAATACTCCAGGGGATCAATTAATTTCGGTATATTCCACTGGTGAGGTGCGTAATGTTGAACCAACATCCCGCCTTTGGAAAAAAGGCGACCCGATTATTGAAGCACAAGGAGTTTATCGACTTGCTGATGGACAGTTGGTACTCAGTCGAGAATGCCATTAAAGTATAGCGCTTCTGGGTTGAGTTCAATACAGACCTAACAAGAACAGTACTCATTTGTTATTTCTGAGTACTCATTTGTTATTTCGGAGTACTCATTTGTTATTTCGGAGTACTCATTTGTTATTTCGGAGTACTCATTTGTTATTTCGGAGTACTCATTTGTT
>NZ_JAVRCD010000016.1:37556-143560 GCF_034530895.1 Nostoc sp. DedQUE08 | reverse complement strand
CCAGATTCCAGAGGCGATCGCTAATTTAACCAATCTGACGCAGCTTGACCTCAGTTACAACCAAATAACCCAGATTCCAGAGGCGATTGCTAATTTAACCAATCTGAGGGAGCTTGATCTCAGTGACAACCAAATAACCCAGATTCTAGAGGCGATTGCTAATTTAACCAATCTGAGGGAGCTTGATCTCAGTGACAACCAAATAACCCAGATTCTAGAGGCGATTGCTAATTTAACCAATCTGAGGGAGCTTATCCTCCATAACAACCAAATAACCCAGATTCCAGAGGCGATCGCGAATTTAATCAATCTGACAAACCTTGACCTCCGTTCCAACCAAATAACCCGGATTCCAGAGGCGATCCCTAAATTAACCAATCTGACAAACCTTGACCTCGATGGCAACCAAATAACCCGGATTCCAGAGGCGATCGCGAATTTAACCAATCTGACAAACCTTGACCTCCGTTCCAACCAAATAACCCAGATTCCAGAGGCGATCGCGAATTTAACCAATCTGAGGAAGCTTATCCTACATAACAACCAAATAACCCAGATTCCAGAGGCGATCGCGAATTTAATCAATCTGACAAACCTTGACCTTGATGGCAACCAAATAACCCAGATTCCAGAGGCGATCGCGAATTTAATCAATCTGACAAACCTTGACCTCCGTTCCAACCAAATAACCCAGATTCCAGAAGCGATCGCTAAATTAACCAATCTGAGGGAGCTTATCCTCAATTCCAACCAAATAACCCAGATTCCAGAAGCGATCGCTAAATTAACCAATCTGACGCAGCTTGACCTCAGTTACAACCAAATAACCCAGATTCCAGAAGCGATCGCGAATTTAACCAATCTGACGCAGCTTGACCTCAGTTACAACCAAATAACCCAGATTCCAGAAGCGATCGCGAATTTAACCAATCTGACGCAGCTTATCCTCAATTCCAACCAAATAACCCAGATTCCAGAGGCGATCGAAAGTTTGTCGAAATTGGAAATACTAGATTTAGGAAGAAATCCGCTTCCTATTTCACCAGAGATTTTAGGATCTTATTATGGTGTTAATTCAATTAAAAACATTTTCAATTACTTGCGATTACTCCGTAGCGGTGAAGTGCGTCCACTCAACGAAGCCAAACTCTTACTCATCGGACAAGGCAGTGTTGGCAAAACATCCCTCATTAAGCGACTAATCCGCAATGAATATGATAAAAATCAACCCCGAACCGACGGACTCAATGTAGAAACTTGGAACGTGCAGGTCAATAGCAAAGACATCCGCCTCAATGTTTGGGACTTTGGCGGACAGGAAATTTATCATGCCACCCATCAGTTTTTTCTGACTAAGCGCAGCCTCTATCTCCTCGTTTGTAATTGTCGCACCAGCGAAGAAGAAAACCGCATCGAATATTGGCTGAAACTAATCGAAAGCTTCGGCGGAGAGTCCCCCGTGATTATCGTTGGCAACAAAAAAGACGAACAACCCCTCGACATCAACCGCAAAGCATTACGCGAAAAATATCCTAACATCCAAGCGATTATCGAAACCTCTTGCCAAGACAATATCGGCATTGATGAACTTCGCACCGCAATTTTGCAGCAAATCGCCAACCTCAAAGAAGTCTACGACCTTTTACCCCTGACATGGTTTGAGGTTAAACAACAACTCGAATCCATGACTGAAGACTTCATCAGCTACAACCGCTACATCGGCATCTGCCACCAAAAAGAGATTCCCGAAGAACAAAACCAAGAGCAACTCATCGACTTGCTGCATCGACTCGGCTTAGTTCTCAACTTCCGCGATCATCCCATCCTCAAAGATACCAACGTCCTCAAACCCAACTGGGTGACAGAAGGCATTTACACGCTCTTGAGCGATGAAAACCTCAAAACTAAAACCAAAGGCATTTTCACCCCCGCCGATCTCACCTGCATCCTCAATCCAGAGCGATATCCCACCAAGCGTCACGGCTATCTAATCGGGCTGATGAAGGAATTTGAGCTTTGCTTTGCACTAGAATGTCAGCCACCACAATTTCTGATTCCGGGACTTTTGCCTAAAGACCAACCAGACGAAACAGAACTCCACGGCGAAACCCTGGAATTTCAATACCATTACAAAGTTCTCCCCGAAAGCATCATTTCCCGCTTCATGGTCATCACCCACGAAAAAATCTATAAGCAAATCTATTGGCGCAGTGGTGTAATGCTGCAATATCAAGAAAACAACGAAATCTACAACATTGCTCGGATCAAAGCCGATCCCGAAGACAAAAAAATCTTCATCACCATTAGCGGACATAAAGAAACACGCCGCTTATTTCTTGGCATTCTCCGCGATGTCTTCCAAAAAATCCACAAAAGTCTTCCCAATCTCGAAATCACCGAATGGGTTCCCGTCCCCAACCATCCCAACCACCCGCCTCTCGACTACCAAGAACTCCTCGGACTTGAATCAATGGGTGTTCTTGAATATCCAATCGGTAAACTCAAAATAAACATCAATATCCGTCAACTACTAGATGGCTATGAATCACGAGAATCGCGTCAGAAAATACAAAAAGGCGATCCAGAAAGCGATCGCTCTCCAATTGTCAACATTTACAATAGCAATCACCAAGGAGATTTTAAACCCATGACAGAAAACACAAACAACCTTCAAGGCGCAAACATCGCCAACTTTGCCAACCAAGTTAAAGACAACGCCACTCAGCAAGCCTCTAACTTCAACCAAACAAGCGGCGCAAACATCAGCGAAATTCTGCAACTGATCGGCAACCTGCGCCAAACTGCCGCCCAATTCCCAGCAGATATCCGCGACGACATCATCATTGATATTGATGATGTAGAAGCAGAAATTCAAAAGCCAGAAAAAGAACGCAATGTACCCAAACTCAAAAAGCGTTTAGTCGCTTTACTAACTGCTGCTACTCTAGTCGCTGGCGCGATCGCAAGTATGACAGATTTTACAAACAATGTTATGGAAATAGGGAACAAATTAAATATCGAACTACCGCTTCCCTCTGGTAAATAGACTTTTCTAACTCCAGAGGCGATGCAACCTATTCTAGATTAATAATGATGGCATACAGCATTTTGCATTTAAATAAAGTACATCCTTTACCCCACCCTAACCCTCCCCTTGTAAAGGGGCTACGGTGTACACACAAGTCACCAGTTTTATCCCAATACGCTTGGGATAAGCCAGAAACCTCTCATGTAGAGACGCGATTTATCGCGTCTAAAAAACTGACACGTTAGAGAGACGCGATAAATCGCCGTCTCTACAAAGAATGGACTCGTCAATTATGCCAATACAGACTACTATTTCCGACTTGTGTGTACACCGGGAACCAGATTTTTCTTGTTTCCCCCCTTTACAAGGGGGGATTAAGGGGGGTAATAATGTAATTAAAATTACAGCCAACTATTTTTCAAACAACCTCTTAGCAATGGGTTGACTATGAGGCTTATATTAGTTGAGGATGAAGCAGATTTAGGTGCAGCAATCAAACAAGTCCTGAGCCATGAGGCATATATAGTTGACTGGTTTCTAGATGGTAATCAGGCATGGCAATATCTAGAAACTGGCTGGACTGAGTATACACTGGCGATTTTTGATTGGATGCTGCCTGGAGTATCGGGGATAGAGTTGTGTAAATGGTTGCGCGATCGCCAATTAACTCTACCGATATTAATGCTAACAGCTAAAGACCGGATGGAAGAAAAGATTATTGGTCTAGATAGCGGTGCGGATGATTATTTAGTTAAACCGTTTGATATGGCAGAACTGTTGGCAAGATTGCGAGCATTACAACGGCGAGCCTCTTACGTTGGAGCAACGCTGACACCTCAAGTCCAACCCCGACGCTTACAAGTAGGTTGTCTGACGCTCAATTACAGCACTCATCAAGTTATTCGTGAGTATGTTCACGGAGAAAAGCAAGTGTTTTCACTAACTACCAAGGAATTTCAATTATTGGAATATTTTATCAGGCATCCTAACCAAATTATCAGCCGCGACCAAATTATCAATCAACTTTGGGAAATTGGTGCAGAACCAGTTAGCAATGTCGTAGCAGCACAAATTCGCTTATTGAGACGCAAATTAGGAGAAGAAGACAGCGAATCTTTAATTGAAACTATTTATGGTGTGGGCTATCGCCTAAATATTAAACCTCTTGAGGGTTTTACCCCACCCTAACCCTCCCCTTGTAAAGGGGAGGGAACAAGATTTCTTATTTCCCCCCTTTATAAGGGGGGACTAAGGGGGGTAAATCCAGGGTTTGTGTGTACACCGTAGCCAATATATCGGGGGATCTATTCATGCTGCTGATTTTTGCTAACTTGACAGCAATACTTTCAGCAAGGGTTTAAAAATATGGAACGCAATCCCATTTTCCATCAAACTCGGTTGCGGCTTGCGGCTTGGTATACCCTTGTCATGGGAGGTATTTTAGGGCTATCTAGTTTGGGAGTTTATAGTGTGGTTGCCCATACCTACTATGAAACCATCGACCAGGGATTGCAATCAGTTGCAAACGCACTCCGAAAAAGTATTGAACCGGCTTGGCAACAACCCGGACAATTACAACGCCTTACTAAAGAATTTTCTTTAGAATTATGTGTGGCTCAGACTAATTGTTTGCCTAAAACAACATCCATTAAAAAATCAATCACAGAAGCAGCGAATCCAGTTAATTACTATATCCGTTTATTGGATCGCTCAGGAAAACTTTTTGCTAGTGGAGGCATGGAATTTGACAAGTTACCGATTGCCTCAACATTACATAATTGGCAGATATTAACAGATTACTCTGGCACTCGATACCGCGAAATCACTTTACCTTTGTATACTCAAAACCAGGTTTCGGGTTATCTACAAGTAGCGCGTAGTATCACTGATTTAGACCAACATCTTACTTATTTAAGATTAACTTTGGTATTGGGATTGCCAATTTCTATGATTTTCGTTGGTTTGTCTAGTTGGTGGTTGGCAGGAAGGGCAATGCAACCTGTATATCTTTCTTACCAACAAATGCAACAATTTACTGCTGATGCTGCGCATGAGTTTCGCACACCTTTAGCAGCAATGTATTCTACTATTGAAGCTGCTATCAAGTTACAGCAAGAACCAAAAGCCAATGGTGGAATTTTAGATGTACTCAAACGCCAAAATCGGCGCTTATCACAATTAGTTGGAGATTTGCTGTTACTAACGAGGATAGATCGAAAACAAGTAACAGGAGAATATCAGCCTTGCTGTTTGAATGATATCATTAACGATTTAATTGAGGAATTAGCATTTTTGGCCGTAGAGACTCAGGTCAATCTCTCTAAGCAGGTGCAAGTCTCAGAAAAATTATATGTGATGGGAAATGAAGATCAGCTTTATCGTTTAATTTCTAACTTAATTGTCAATGCAATTCAAGCAACATCTAGCGGTGGAAAAGTCACGGTTTTTTGGGAAAAAAGCGAGCTTTACGCCATTATTAAAGTTCAAGATACAGGAATTGGTATTGCCCCAGAACATCAACAGCGAATTTTCGATCGCTTCTACCGAGTAGATCGCGATGCTTACGGCGGACTGCGCCTACGCTCTCGCACCTCTGGCGGTTCGGGATTGGGATTAGCCATCGCGATCGCGATCGCCCAAGCACACAAAGGTAATATTCACGTTCAAAGTCAACCTGGGCTAGGTAGTACATTTACCGTTCGGCTTCCTCTTTCACCGTGATTTATGGAAATAAATGTTGCTATTTGCAAATCTGCGATCGGCAAGGTGCGATCGCCCAAGTTTTTCCGAACTAATCCTCGGTTGGCATATCTTTTAGGACTTATGCATTAATCTCAATTTCTCGCTACTTTGAGTTTTTGCACACATGGAGGAGAGCGCACATTTATCTGTTAAAAAATCCTAAAAGTGCTTTGATGGTTCTTCCACAGGATGATTAAGATATAGGTATTTGACCTGACGGGTATCGATACTCATGGTGCAAGACCAGATTTTGCTGAATGATTGGCATGTAATAGCGCGATCGCAAGACCTCCAACCTGGAACAGTTCTGCACAAGCGCTTATTAGGCGAAAATCTAGTGCTTTGGCATAATGGCGACAAAGTTTTAGCTTGGCAAGACCTTTGCCCTCATCGTGGCGCTCGTCTTTCTCTAGGATATGTCAACAAAGAGACTCTTGTTTGTCCTTACCACGGTTTAGCCTTTAATAGCGAGGGAAAATGTGTACTAGTTCCGGCTAATCCCGAACAATCGCCCCCCGCTCAAGCTTGTGTTAAAACTTACCAAATTCAAGAGCGTTACGATCTGCTCTGGGTTTGTTTAGGGACACCAAAACAAGACATAGCTCCGTTTTCTGAGTGGTACGATCCGGTCTATCAAAAGATTTTCTGTGGCCCTTACTACTATCACTCTAGCCCTTTGCGGGTACTGGAAAATTTCATCGATCCGGCACACTTCCCAATTTTGCATTCGGGATTATTTGCTCACGCCAGTCATCCTGAGTTGACGCACTATGAATTAGAGTCTCTTCCAGATGGGATTAGTTTCAAATGTGGTTTATGGGAACTAGATTTTAATTCCGGTAATCCTCTGTCAGCACCACTGATTTTCAACACTTACGATTACCGCATTTTCCGTCCGCTAGTGGCATACTTTAAACTTGGGCCTGGAGATCGTCGTTTAAATATCTTCTATACAATTACGCCAGTCGATGAAGATGAATGCGTGGCGCAATATTGGTTAATGGTAAATAGTGTCCGCGACTTAAAAGTGGAAGTGTATCTAGATATTCAAAATCAAGTTGCTAGTCAAGATATTGCCATTGTCGAGTCCCAGCAACCCCGACGCTTACCTTTGGATTTGCAAACAGAAGTACATTTACCGAGCGATCGCTATTCCATAGCATACCGAAAGTGGCTCAAACAACAGGGTGTTACTTTCGGCACTATTTAGAACTTGCGATGCTTGTCATTATCTATGATTAAGAAAAAATATTTAGATAATATTGGTTTAGAAGCTAACCCCCTGAAAAAGTTTAAAAAACGGTAGATTGTTAATTGCTCTACCGTTTTTTATGTATGTTGAATGCGGTACTCCAAAGTCAAGTTATATTTTTGCTAGCTTTCATTTCAAGGTTAATTTTAAATATTTATCGCTCCACAGATGTTAGTTTTAAAGGATACAATGGCTCAGATCCATTTAATTGCCAAATTCTAAATACCAAAACAGCAGCTACAGTTAACCACACACAAGAAAATGATAAAGTCACTCCTGCTATAGAATTAGTTTGCCAATAAATTGTCGTCACCACTACAGCAGATAACCAAGGGCCTAAAATAACTACAGGTACAGCAGCACCTAATCTCCGTTCGACAGTAAAAATCGTATTCCAAGTATCTCCTAAAGCCAGATGTACCACAAACAAAATTAAAGGCAATACTAAAAACTGGTGATTCATTTGCTGCCAAATCAATACAGAAGAAATTACCCGCAAAACAGCAATTATCATCCAAACTATGGGAAATGCTAAAGGTGGAGGCGACCATCTTGGTCTGATTACCTGATCATAGGTCTGACGAGAACGGGTATTATCTAAAAGAGAAAAAATTCGAGAACGGATACTTAATAGAGCAAAAAATAATCCAGCCAATAAAGTGCTAACCCAACTGGGAAAAGAAGAATTATCGATCAACATTACTAATTTTTCCATTCCCAACAACACGAGAATCATAACTAATATTTGTAGGATAGTCCCTAGTGTATAAACTAAAACTGCCTTGATATCTAGTTCTTGTGTAGTAGCTATTGATGTGTTTAGAGACTGTGGTTTATTCCCTGGTTTTACCCCCATCACTGTATTCACAAACTGTTCAACTATTCCACTATTCTTGGATTTATTCATAATGAAGAAATGGCGCGTAGTTGGTAATTAGTAGTAATAAGTCATTATATGATATTCTAATAGTTAAAAATAATTTGGTTAGGCTCTTTTAATATCAGAGTTTATAAGTTCCGAATCTAATGTACAGTTTTTCGTAAGTGGTGTTGAGGAAAAAACGTGGAATTTCAGAAGTTATTGTATATTTTTACTCTAGTAAATATTGCTACGTTTGCTCTGAGTGTACCTGTACTTGCTCAAATCACACAGGCTCCCTTTAATTCTTCACAGTCAAGTTGTCGTGCAACTAAAGTAAGTACTCCAGTTTTCAAAGAACCTTCAACATCATCCCATGCTATCAGAATATTGTCGCCAAAAACAAGGATTACTTTAGCATATATACCAGCTAGTGGAGATAGATTTGTCAGAATTAAAGCTCCGACTTCAGGGTTTATTCAAACTGCTGTGCTGAAATTTTGTCAGCCGAATAACAGCGCTCAAAATATATCGAGTAAACCTACTATTGGCAGTGTATGTCGGCAAATTGTACGACGGGAAACTATACGTCGCCAACCAAGTACAAGAGAACCTTTTAT
Organism: Nostoc sp. DedQUE08; assembly: GCF_034530895.1. NCBI lineage: Bacteria > Bacillati > Cyanobacteriota > Cyanophyceae > Nostocales > Nostocaceae > Nostoc > Nostoc sp. DedQUE08. The sequence continues at coordinate 135,059 of NZ_JAVRCD010000016.1, read as the reverse complement.
TACAACACTTTCGCCAAATACAGTTGTGTATGTGAACTTGGTTACAGGTAATATAGTTAAGTCATACAAATCTGAGAATTATATTTGGGTAGAAATCGACCTTTCTAGAAGTTTCCCTGGAGAATTATCTGGTAATGGTTGGATAGTCAATACTGACTTAGTGAATACTCCTGGATTAAGCAGTCTGGCTTATTGTAGTTAAGTATCTAGGCATAAATAAATTTAAAGTTTGCAGTCAGAACTTTAGTCCTGATAATCCTTGCTTTGAGCGATAAATCGCTCACTATAAACTAGGAGTTTATTTTATATTAGACTTCTTGGCATTTGTCGGGGAAAGGGTAAGGGGGAAAGGAATAACAAAAAACCTTTAATATGCAAACATGCACCTTTTACCCACGAAAGTGCAAAAGTTACTTTTGCCAAGAGACTCCATGAGTGAAACTCACAAGGAACAATAAAAATATCTCTTCCCCAGTTCCCAGTCCCCATTACCCCTTATCCCCAGAGGGGACCCCACCATCCTCAGTCCTACGGTGTACACACATCTGTAAAAATCCTACCCACCCAATATTTATGTTCAAGTGAAAGTCCCACACTGAGCAAATATCCCGCCCTGAACTAAAGTTCCGGGCTGATAGTTAAAGTCCTCTAAAAGAGGACTAAACTAAATTTCTTGTTTAGTCTTCTTTTAGAAGACTTTGGTTATGAGACTCGGAATTTATTCCGAGGCGAGATAGATACACTGCACCAACACTTATGTGTACACCGTAGCCATCCTCAGTCCCCAGTCCCTATTTCGGATCAGTTACAACACTAATTTTGATGGATCTAGAGCAAGGGATGCATTCATTGACTAAAAAGAGGGAAAGGGAACCCCACCTTCCCCTTTACCCCAAACCCTTGCGAAGCATCCTGACTTCAAGCCCATAACTAAAGTTATGGTGTTCCCTTTCCCCTTTAACCTTTAACCTTTAACCTTTTCCCTGCCCGAAGGGCATTGACTTCAAACGGGAGGATCTACAGTAAAACTCTAGACAATCAATTGTAAAGCAGAAATACATCGCGCATTTCGATGGATATCGATGTCATTCCCGAATTAATCTGTGTTGAAAAATTTTTTCGCAATTGTAATTATTTCCCCTAGTTCTCCCCTATTTATTTCTAAATTCAAATCAGAAAAGCAGAGAACACCGCCCCAAACAAGCGCGCAATCTCTGCCGTATAAATAAGTCAATAAAAATGGAGAACAAACCTATGCTACACCAAATTAAAGAATTGCTGCAAAACGTACAATTACAACAGCAAGTAAAAGCAGCAGCTAACCAAGCAGAAGCTATCAAAGTGATAGCGATCGCAAGTGCAGAAAAAGGTTATAACTTCACAGTTGAAACTATTTCTCAAATGTTGACAGAACTAACCTTTGTGGACTCCAACGAACTAAGTAAAGAAGAATTACTTAGTGTTAGTGGTGGAATGATGGCTGATAGTGCAGCCAAGCTATGTCATACAGCTAGCTGTGGTGGCGGACACGCAGGCTGCTGCTAAAAACGGTAGCTTCTGTTTCTCTTTGGCATTGTAACCACCACAGGTCAGGTTGTTTTTCTAAAAGAGCTTTTTAGATCCAACATCTCCAATATTTTAATTTGGATAACTTCCATACTTGATACTGAGGTTCAACGCAGAAAGAGATGCTGCATAACAGATTCCCTCTTTGCTTTTTTAATCAAGGGAAAGAGGGAATTTCATTAGATTTCTTGCAGAAATCAAAAAAAGAACCCTACCCCGTCTTTAACTTACGTCAAAGTCTTCCCTGCTTGCGTGCGAGGAGGGGCTGGGGGTGGAGTGTTAGGAAACTTTTGCAAGAGGTCTATTGTTTTCATATTTCTAATTAATAAATTTGAAACTAATTTTTTGTCTTTTTAACGATTAATACTTCCCACTATGAGAAATCCAGCTATGGTTCAACAAGTTGTTTGCTTATCCCCACAGAAAACATCAGACGAATTAAGGGCGATCGCTGCCAATGCTAGCTTTATCTGGGAACGTCTTGATGAAAGCAGATTTACAATTAATGGCGATCGAGTCAACGAACAAGAAATTAACCGTCGTAGAGATCGCTGGTGCGAAGTTGCAGCAGAAGGTAAATTGGATACGTTGCACAAACGCTTACAGTGGGAAGGGCTAGACTTCAATACTGTTAGTTCCAAATTGGGAACCATTGAGTTACTTGCCGATCGACCTTTACCTGAGTGGGTAGAAACCTTGCAGGAAATTATCCAAACCGCTACAGGATTCAATTCTGCAACCGAAGTATTTCTACCCATCGATTCACAAAATCCGATCGCCTTTGAAGATATTCTTTTGCCTGCTATCTTGGTAGCCAGACAGCAATTACTAACTCGCTGCGGCAGTCAATTCACCCACGAGTCTCTTCCCTTATCGATTCTTTCCCACGACGCTTACAGTTCTTTAGAACGTGGTCTACTGCTACGATTAGCAGGACTTTGCACTAAGACATTAGATTTTGAATTTTCTCAGGTGCGTCCCTTTGGTCAAAACTTGCTCGGTTTGCTGGGGTTGGAGACAGAAAGCAATAACACTCATTACATTAAGTTCGTCAATCAACTCCTAGAAGATGGAATGCTGACGTTCTTCCAAAAGTATCCCGTTCTCGGTCGGTTAGTGGCAACAGCCGTCAATTTTTGGGTTGAGTTTACTGCTGAATTTCTCGAACGTTTAGTTGCAGATAGGACAGATATTCAACGAACTTTTGATGAAGCGATCGCTCCATTTTCTCAAAACAAAGTTGCCGAAATTCAAACATCCATTTCCGATCCACACAAACGCGGACGAACAGTAATTTTGCTCACCTTTGAGTCTGGACTTAAACTTGTTTATAAACCCAAAGATTTAGGATTAGAGGTTGTCTTTAACCAATTTTTGGATTGGTGCAATCAACACAGCAATCTTTTAGATTTTAAAGTAATTCAGGTGCTTGAGCGCAACGGTTATGGTTGGGTGGAACATGTTGAACAGTTGCCTTGTGTGGATGAAGCAGCTGCGAAACGATTTTATCAGCGTTCTGGGATGTTGTTGTGTGTGCTTTACGCCCTCAGAGCCACAGATTGCCATTACGAAAACTTAATTGCCAATGGCGAACATCTGGTGCTGATTGACATGGAAACGCTGCTGCACCATGAACCGAATCTCATTGAAGACTCACCACTTACCCAAGATTTAGAAACAACCGCCACACAACAATTTTGGGATTCCGTACTCCGCACCGGACTTTTACCACGTTGGGACTTTAGTGGCGATCGCAGTGTCGCTTATGATATTAGCGGGCTAGGCAGCACAGATCCCCGACTATCTCGCCGGAAAGTGCCGCGCTGGCAGAATATTAATACAGATAATATGCATCTGTCCTCTGAGTCTGTAACCTTGCCGATGGGGAAAAATGTGCCGTTCTTGGGTGAAACTGCTCTGTCTCCAAACGATTATCAACTAGAAATCACCACTGGGTTTGAGCAGATGTATCGCTTTTTAATGGCGCACAAAGATTTCTTACTTTCAAGCCATTTGCTATCTGCGATGCAAAATCAGCAGGTGCGCTTTATTTTCCGCAACACCCGCATCTATGGGATCATCCTCCAAAAAGCTTGTGCACCCGATCACCTCAAACACGGCGTAGATTACAGTATTCAACTCGATGTTCTCAGTCGTGCCTTTCTAGTTGCTCAAAATAGACCAAACGCTTTTCCTGTTTTGAGCGCCGAACTCCGAGCAATGGAACAATTGGATATTCCCTTCTTCACGGCTAGCGCGGTGGTTGATGAACTGAGTTTAAACGGTTCTTCTTCCATTCCCAACTATTTCAAGCAATCCAGTTATCAAGACCTGCTCAACCAGTTACAATCTCTGGATGAAACCGACTTAGCTCGACAAGTAGCGATTATTCAAGGCTCCTTCGATGCCAAGATTGCAACCACTTCCAGCCGCCAAGGTGGGCAATGGCAAGGCGAATCGTTACCGTTGCTGAATTCGGAACAATTGATTGCTGAAGCCAAAGAAATCGCCACTCAACTGGAAACCAGAGCCATTTCTGACCCTGATGGCAGCGTTAACTGGATTGGTTTAGACTTTGTGCCTCGCGCCGAACGATATCAACTGCAAGTATTGAATAATTGTCTCTCTGACGGACGCTCTGGAGTTGCCTTGTTTTTAGCTGCACTCAGTCAAGTAACTGATGATTCCCGTTACCGCGATTTAGCATTGAGAACAGTGCAATCTCTGCGTCGCCAAATCCACACCATCGATCCCGAAACTTGGGAACGCATGGCTCGTTTCATGGGTGTTGGGGGTGCAACAGGTTTAGGATCGATGATCTATAGCCTGGTGAAAATTAGCCAATTCCTCAACGATGCAACGCTGTTGTCAGAGGCTCAAGTATTAGCCGATTTGATGACACCAGAACTAATTGCTGCCGATGAACACTTGGATATTATGAGTGGAGCAGCAGGGGCAATTTTAGGGCTATTGTCCTTGGATCAAGCCACAGGAGAAGCAACCGTTTTAGAAAAAGCGATCGCCTGTGGACAACATTTAATCAACCGTCAAGTTAGCCACAATGGTGCGCCCAAAGCTTGGCATACTTATTGGGACAAGCCCTTAACTGGCTTCTCTCATGGAGCCGCAGGTATCTCCTATGCCTTGCTCAGACTTTATGCCGCCACCTCAGAGGGCAAGTACTTAGAAGCAGGTTTAGCAGGAATTGAGTATGAGCGTAGCGTCTTTTGCCAGTCCACTGCCAACTGGCCCGACTTCCGCCGAATGGGACAACCGGGACAACCTGACTTTGCAAATAAGTGGTGTCATGGTGCAGCCGGCATTGGTTTGGGACGCTTAGGCAGTTTGAGAATCGTGGAAACGTCGGAAATTCAACAAGAAATTGAAATTGCTCTCCAAACTACTCAGAATTTTGGCTTACAAGCGATCGATCACTTGTGCTGTGGCAACTTCGGTCGGACGGAAGTGCTGTTAGTCGGTGCAAAAATCTGTTCCCGTCATGATTGGCATCAAATTGCTCACCAGAATGCAACAAATGTTGTGGCTAGAGCCAAGCGAACTGGAGCTTATCAACTGTTCCCAAACTTACCCAATTCTGTATTTAATCCTGGCTTTTTACCCGGTATATCTGGAATTGGTTATCAATTGCTGCGTCTGGCTAACAATAACTTGCCTTCAATATTGTTGTGGGATTGAGCTTGTTGCTCATACCCAAAAACAGCTTTTGACCACATCCTATTAGCGTAAACTAATAGGGTCATAACTAGCTCTCTCAAGGTGTTGGCTGCTGATAAAAGCCCAAAAGCTAGTCATCTCAAAATTTTAACGTTCTGCTGATTTCTGTGTGACTGAGGCAGTTGGATTTAGACTTGAAGTGATGGGACTGGAGGAAAGACTGGTGACGAAAGCAATTGGTCTAGAGCAAATTATTGCCCAAAAGGTTCTTACCTTATCAAAGGAACAACAGCAGCAAGTACTTGACTTTGTAGAATTTCTGCAATTGAAATCATCAACAGTGGAGTTTAAGCACCATGATGGCACGCCAATGTCTGCTTTAGAAGCCGCAGGAGACTTAGTTGGCTGCGTGGATTCTGGCCCTGGGGATCTCTCGACAAACAAGGAGTACCTTAAAAGACCATTAACAGAATGAAGCAAGCGGTACTGCTAGATACAGGCCCATTAGTAGCTTTAGTCAATCGGAGAGAGCAGTTTCATAAATGGGTGACAAATCACTTTGGACAGATTGAACCACCTTTGTTAACTTGTGAGGCAGTAGTTACAGAGGCTTGTTTTCTCTTACAAAATGTTTACGGAGGAGAAGCAGCAGTAATTTCTTTTGTACAAAAGGGAATCATCCATCTTCCGTTTCGGCTCTCTGAAGAAGCTGCTGCTGTTGACGAGTTGATGCAACGTTATCAGTCAGTTCCAATGTCGTTAGCGGATGCGTGTTTGGTGAGGATGGCAGAACTGGCAACTGAAAGTGAATTGCTCACATTTGATAGTGATTTTAGGATTTATCGGAAAAATCGTAATCAATTAATTTCTGTGATTATGCCAAAAGAACAATAGTTTGATCTTCATAGAAAATTCACCATTACCACTGAGGTAGTTCATGAGGTTCTCCCCTGAAACTAAAAAAGGAACAAATTTACTGCGAAGCTAATGCGAATTCTAGATTTTCTAGTTGCTGTTAACGGTGTTGCTCAGTTATGGGGTGGTAATGAACAATTTTTGGGAGTGCTATCCAGTAATCAATATGACGTAAACTCGATCAGCAATCTGCATGGGATATATGGGGGTCAATATGGCTTATACAGCATTAGTAATCTGCATGGTATGTATGGTGGAAAATCTGGCTTATACAGCCCTTACAATACTCATTGCCTCAATCCCCCTGTCATTTTCTATCAAGCACAACCAATGCTAATGGTTACAAGAAATAGCTACGTTCAAACTAATGGATTATCCGTAGTTGACCCAGACCTCGTAATAGAAGTGTACACCAAATTAACAAGTCCTATACCGACAGTTAACCCAGTGCAAGTACAATCTGATGCGTTGAAATATGCTAACCAAGCCTCTGCCCAAATAATAAGTAATGGAGAAAGATCAGTACAATTAACTGCTGTTAATCATCAGCCAGATGGACTTTTACAAGTTCAACTTTTAGAGTGTTGGGTAGAAGGAGCCTCTTCAAATATGTTGCAATATGATATACAAAACCTTAGCTGTGAGAATTTAACAGGAAAATTAGTAAGTTTTTATGGAAATGTAGGTATTGATGTAGTTACCCAATATCCAAATCAGGAAATGACATTTACTCAGGGGAATGTCTACGATCAACTAATTTGGAAAGTCTGTGGTAAATAATTAGAAGATCGCCTCCCCTATTTCTCCCCTAGTTCTCCCCGATCGCACTTTAATCTTAAAAGTCTAGAAGACTTGAAGCTCTAGGCGCTCTCAGCAAGAAGGCAGAACAATGCAACTAAAACACAGCCACATTTTCCGTCAAGAAGCTCTGGAGCGTTTATCTTCACCAGAACAACTGGATCGAGCAATACAAGTTGTCAAGCCTCAAGCTTGGTTGACTCTATCTACTTTGAGTTTTGTGGTTGCTGTAGCTGGCGTTTGGAGTGTGTTCGGTAGAATTCCCCTGACTGTCACAGGCCAAGGTATCTTGATTAAACCGCACCATGTTGTGGAATTTCAAGCACCCAGTTCTGGGCCGTTACTAACTCTGAAGGTAAAAGCGGGGGATATTATTAAACAAGGTGATGTGCTGGGTATTATCGACCAATCAGCGCTAAAGCAGCAATTACAGCAAGAGCAAGTAAAGTTGCAACAACTGCAAACCCAAAATCAAGAGACTGACAGGTTACAAAAGCTGCTGATTGACCAACAAATCATTACTCTTGGACAGCAGAGAATGGATTTGGAAAATAATCTGCGCCGAGAGCAAGATGCACCAAAGTTACGCGATCAAACATTGAGAGCGATCGCTCAAAAACGCCAAAGCATTAATTCCCGCAAACAACAAATTAATTACTTACTAAAAACTCTCAAAGGACGGGTTGATAACCGTCGTCACCTTTTTGGGCAGCATGTCATCAGCCAAGATATGTTGGTGCAAGCTGAACAGGAATATTTTAACACTCAAAGCGAATTATCAGATATTGATGTGCAACTAAAGGATCTGGAAATCCAAGAAACTACTACACAACGAGAATATCTGGAAAATCTTAATAGAATTGACGAAATTAAAACCAAAATTAAAGATATTAATACTCAAAATACTAAACTACGCGAACAAGACTTAAAGCAATCAATTGACAAAACAAATCAAATTCGGGAAGTAAAGCGGCGAATTGCCCAATTAGAACTGCAATTATCTCAAGAAAGTAGAATTATTAGCAAATATAATGGTCACATTCTCGAACTGAGTGCTGTCCCTGGACAAATGATGAATCCGGGTAGTCGCTTGGGGTCAATTGAGGCTGAACAGCCAAATTCAAAACTTATGAGTCTTGTTTACTTTGCTAATAAAGATGGTAAGCAAATCAAGCCGGGGATGGCTGTACAAGTGACTCCCAGCTTTGCTAAACGCGAACGCGAAGGTGGCATTGTCGGAACCGTTGCAGATATTTCTTCATTTCCGGTAACTACACAAGATATTACAGCGATCGTTGGTAACAAAGAAATTGCCGCCAGTCTTGCAGGTAAAGGTGAAGGCAAGGTGCAAGCTTTTGTCCAACTTCAAGAAAACCCTACATCAGTAAGTGGCTACAAATGGTCATCTTCTGATGGCCCAGCCTTAAAAATATCTTCTGGCACAACTACATCAGTTCAGGTAAAAGTTGGAGAAAAAGCACCGATTTCTTATATTATTCCGATGTTACGCTCTTGGACTGGGATTTATTAATTTACGCCGTGTGCAACTTTCTTTCAGACCTAACCCCCAACCCCTTCCCTACAAGGGAAGGGGAGCAAGAATCAAAGCCTCTCTCCCTGTGGGGGAGAGGTTTGGAGAGGGGTTCTAAGGATAAGTTGCACATCGCGTTTATTTGGGCATTGGGGTTAAAACTTGAAAGTTTACCCTCAGAGGCTCAACTTCCACCTTCAGAAGCTCAACGTTCACCCTCAGAGGCTCAACGTTCACCTTCAGAGGCTCAACGTTCACCTTCAGAAGCTCAACGTTCACCTTCAGAAGCTCAACGTTCACCTTCAGAAGCTCAACTTCCACCTTCAGAGGCTCAACGTTCACCTTCAGAAGCTCAACTTCCACCTTCAGAAGCTCAACTTCCAAGTTCTAATACTAATGCCCAATTCCCAATCCCCAATTCCCAAACTTAAACCAAATCGTGTCCGCACTTCTACACTTTTACAAATGGAAGCAGTCGAATGTGGTGCGGCTGCTTTGGGAATAATTCTGAGCTATTACGGGCGGATTGTACCACTGGCTAAACTGCGTGAAGAATGCGGTGTCTCGCGGGATGGCAGTAAAGCTTTTAATATTCTCAAAGCTGCCAAAAACTATGGACTCAATGCTAAAGGTTTAAAACTGTCTCTGGAAAAGGTGACAGCTACCCGTCTCCCCTACATTGCCTTTTGGAATTTTAACCATTTTCTCGTAGTAGAAGGATATAGCAAGAAACGCGTCTACCTCAACGATCCTGCCAATGGTCGCAGAACAGTGAGTTGGGAAGAGTTCGATCGCGCGTACACCGGTGTTGTGCTGACAATGGAACCAGGAGCGGACTTTCAGAAGGGAGGCAAAAAAAATCACATTGTCTCAGCCTTAAGTAGCCGCTTACAAAACTCACGAGTTACTATCTTATTTTGCTTGCTAGCTGGATTATTGCTAACACTGCCTCGGTTAGCTGTGCCAGCCTTTTCTCAGGTATTTATCGATGAGATTTTAATCCAAGATCGGCAAGATTGGTTACGACCTTTGCTGTTAGGAATGGTGTTAACTACTTTATTACGGGCATTCCTTGCCAGACTGCGGCTTACCTACCTGCGGCGATTAATGGTTAAGTTGTCAGTCAGCACATCAGGACTATTTCTCTGGCATATCCTGCGATTGCCTGTTGGGTTTTATGACCAACGGTTTGCTGGGGAAATCAGTAACCGGGTGCAACTGAATGACCGGGTGGCAGAGGTACTCTCAGGGCCTTTGGCAACCACAGTGATTGACGCGGTGATGATGGTCTTTTACTTGCTGATTATGATTCAGTATGACCAATTACTGAGTGCGATCGCAGTTGGTTTTGCTTTAATCAACATTCTCGCCCTCTTATTTTTATCGCAAACTCGTGTAGATACAAATATGCGCCTAGCTCAGGAATATGGCAAGGTGGGTGGAGTAACGATTAGCGGCATCCAAACCATAGAAACCATCAAAGCTTCAGGGCTGGAGTCAGATTTATTTGCTCGGTTTGCGGGTTATTACGCTAAAGCGCTCAACGCCCAGCAACAATTAGGCTTACAAACTCAAATTCTCACCACATTACCGACAATTTTGACAGCCCTAGCCACAGCTTCGATTTTGCTGGTTGGTGGTTTACAGGTAATGAATGGCAATCTCAGCATTGGAATGCTAGTTGCCTACCAAAGTTTAACATTGAGTTTCTTAGAGCCAGTCAATAGCCTCGTCAATTTTGGCAGTACACTCCAAACTTTAGAAGCTGATTTAAACCGCCTTGATGATGTATTGCAAAACCCCGTTGATTTGGAAGTCGAGTCAGGCAAGGGAGCAGCACTTCGGCTACGCTCAGTGACCGAGGAGCAAAGGAGCAGAGGGGAACTTATTGCAAGTCTTCCCCATACCCAATGCCCAATGCCCAATGCCCCATGCCCAATGTGGCAATTACAGGGTAATGTTGAGTTACGGAATGTCACTTTTGGGTACAGTCGTGTAGAACCTCCGTTGATTGAGAATTTGAGCTTGACTGTCAAGCCAGGGCAAAGAATAGCGCTTGTGGGGGGGAGTGGTTCTGGTAAATCGACAGTTGCTAAATTAATTTGCGGGCTTTATCAACCTTGGGATGGGGAAATCTGCTTTGATGGTGTAGAGCGATCGCAAATTAAACGCTCTGTCCTTGCTAACTGGTTGGCAATGGTTGAACAGGATATCTTTTTATTTGCGGGGACTGTGCGAGAAAATATCACTCTTTGGGATTCAACTATACCAGAAGCCGATTTGGTGCAGGCTTGCCAAGATGCAGCGATTCATGATGCGATCGCATCTATGCCTGGAAAATATGACTTTGAGTTGATTGAAGGCGGTATGAATATTAGTGGTGGACAACGCCAGCGTTTAGAAATTGCCCGTGCTTTGGTGAGAAATCCCACAATCTTAGTACTGGATGAAGCAACCAGCGCCTTAGATGCAGAAACCGAGTTGATTATTAACCGTAACTTGCAACAGCGTGGTTGTTCGTGTATTGTAGTAGCCCACCGCCTCAGCACAATTCGCGATTGCCATGAAATTATTGTGCTAGAGCAAGGTAAAATCGTCCAGCGTGGCACTCATGAGGAATTATGGCAGCAAGGCGGAACTTATGTTCGCCTACTTCACGCAGCAGAAGCATAATGGACTTCTTGGCATTGTAAGGAAAAGGGGAAGGTGGGGCCCCCTCTGGGGATAAGGGGCGGGGGTAAAGGGTAAAGGTATGGAATTTTCTCTTACCCTTTAACCTTTAACCTTTGCCCAACATCAAGGCAAAAGTTACTTTTGCAAGATGTCTAATAATCAGGTATTCAATCCACCATTGTTGAGTTGCTAATGATTGCCGAGGCAGTTAAACCTTGACTCATCGTCAAAATCAGCTTTACTCTCGATCAATTTTTTCGATATCATCAGGTGTACCAGTGGCAGAAATTTTTGATGTGCCAGATTTACCTGCACCTGAGTTGCCACCAGAAGCGCCAGCACCGCCTGAGTGTTTAGCATCGGTGTTGCCTTGTTCTTCTTGAAGCTGTTCAAGGCGGTTTTTTTCTTGAGCTTTATCTTTTTGGTCAGCCATATCTTATTTACATTTTTCGCTATGCGATCGCCTTTAACTCTATCATTTTCCTTATTCAAGCGACATTAAAGGCAAATCTTCTTCAGCAATTATAAATTTATGTGAGTCTCCCACGGAGGCACACGTTAAATTACTCAATTTTTCCATCCAAGACGATTATCAGATTTTTCTTGCCCTGCTTTCCCTGCTGATTGAGCAATTAATTATTTTTTATTTGGAAGTCCCTGAGGCTGATGTCCTCTAAAGTAATATCATCCTCACAAAAAATCTGTGTTACATTCAGCCGAGATACAATAGTTTTTCTTATATCTTTTTCCAATCGTCGAACTCACATCGATTTACCTTAAGTGAATCCTCTTTCCAAACCATACTCCTTTCAGGCAAACGAACCATTACTGTTGAACGATCCAGAAACATTCTGGATAGTGCAGTCTGGAACATTAGCAGTGTTTGCAACTATTCAGAACAGTTTACCAAAGGAGCATCGCCGCTATCTGTTTCATGTCAACGTTGGTGAAGCATTGTTACCGGAAGTAATCGCACAAAGCCAATGGAATTTTGTAGCGATCGCAATTGAATCCACCCAATTATGCCAGATGTCAATGGTTGATTTGGTTAAGGAAATCGCGGCGGCTGACTCTCAATCCATAGAATTTTTAGAAGGTTGGGTAAATCATTTAGGACAATCTCTTAGCGCCCAGCAGACAGTTTTAACAACGCCATTAAACCTTGTGCAGACATTAGGGCGGGATTTTTCATTATCGCCTGGTGAAACGCTACAGTGGAGGCAGCAAACACTTCTATGGGTGAAGTTGCAGCAAGGCAATACTCACTGGATGGGAGTCGAGGAATTAACGTTGAATTCTACCTCACCAGCGTTTCCACTCACGAGTGATATGTGGCTGGAGGCAGAAGATGCGGTTATCGGACAAATGTTACCAACGGCAGATTTAGAAAATTTCGAGGAACTTCTGGCAGGTTTAGCCAGTTTGCATACTTATTTCTTTCACTACTTCAGTTTGCTGGCAAATAAAGAAGCAGAAGCAGAATTTCGGCAGTTTCAGGAACGCGAACAATTTAATCAGCAAGTAATAGAGGGGGCACTCTCTGATTTAGCAACAGTATTGCAGCCACAGCAGGAGGCGGTTTTTTCTCAGGAAGGGCCGCCCTTATTGGTAGCATTTGGGGCAGTCGGACGGACGCTGGGGATAGAGATTCGTCCACCAGCAGAGGATTTGAATTCTATTAAAGACCCTGTAGCTGCGATCGCACAAGCATCGCAAATTCGGATTCGGCGTATAACTTTAACAGATGGCTGGTGGCATCAAGACCAAGGCGCGATGTTAGCTTATACTCAGCTGGAACGCCCAGTGGCGTTGTTACCTACAGATAATCGAGATTATGTCATCTTTGACCCCGTAGCGCGAACTCGGACACCTGTAAATGAATCAATAGCAAAAACACTGTCACCATTAGCCTACGTTCTGTATCGACCATTACCTCAAATTGCACTCAACGCCATTGATTTACTGCGGTTTGGGGTCAAGGGTTATGAAAAAGACATCGCCAGTATTTTAGTGGTAGGGTTACTGGGCACAATATTGGGCATGGTTGCACCGCAAGCAACAGCAATTTTAATCAATCATGCCATTCCCGATAGCGATCGCGCAATGCTTTGGCAGATCGGATTGGTCATGTTTGCAGTTGCCTTTGGACAGTTAGCTTTTCAAATTGCCCAAAGTATTATTACTCTACGAGTCGAAAGCGCCACTGATAGCATATTACAGCCAGCCATCTGGGATCGCCTGCTGAGATTAAGCCCTAGCTTTTTTCGCCAATACACTTCTGGAGATTTGGTCAATCGCGTTATGGCGGTGAGGGAAATTCATCAAAAACTTAGCGGTGCTACCCAAAGAACGTTGTTGAGTGGAGTTTTTGCTTTATTCAACTTGGTGCTGATGTTTATTTACAGTTGGCAACTAGCGTTTGTGGGCGTGGGTTTAGCAATATTTGCCACTGTGGTTACGACTGTTGCAAGTTTCCTCTTGGTGAAGAAATCGCAAAAAGAGCAAGAACTCAATGGTGCAATTCAGGGACTCACGGTACAACTAATCAACGGTGTTGCCAAACTGCGAGTGACAATGGCAGAAGAACGCGCATTTGCAGCTTGGGCGAAAAAATACAGCCAGCAGATCCGACTGAAGGCGAGTTGGCAAGAGATTAAAGATGGTATTTCTGTATTTAACGAAGCACTCCCTTTGGTGAGTTCTATACTGCTGTTTGGGTTTGCGATGCTGTTGATGCAGACACGCTTGACACTGGGTACATTTGTTGCTTTTAACTATGCTTTGACGATTTTTATCAAAGGAGTAATTGACCTGAGCAATACTGTATCGGAAATTTGGAGTATTGTACCAATTTGGGAACGAGCAAAACCGATTTGGCGATCGCAGCCTGAATATGACTCAACCAAGGTTAATCCTGGTCAATTAAGCGGTCGCATTGCCCTAAATCGTGTCAGCTTTCGTTACTCGGAGAATGGCAGCTTAATTCTCAATGATGTCAGCCTCCATGCCGAACCAGGAGAATTTGTTGCGATCGTTGGGTCTTCTGGAAGTGGAAAATCAACGATATTGCGGTTGTTATTGGGATTTGAAACTCCATTGACAGGTAGCATCTATTATGATGGCAAAGACTTAGCAGAGATGGAACTCCAGGCTGTGCGAAGACAGTTAGGAGTGGTACTACAAAATGGTAAAATCGGCACAGGATCGATTTTTGATAGCATCACCGGCGGTGCTTTAGTTTCTCTAGAAGAAGCTTGGTCAGCGGCACAAATGGCAGGCTTTGCTAATGATATCAAGCAAATGCCAATGGGGATGCATACGATCGTCGCTGAGGGTGGTAGTAATCTTTCTGGTGGACAACGGCAAAGATTATTGATTGCGCGATCGCTTGTTTCCAAGCCTAAAATTATCTTAATGGATGAGGCGACCAGCGCCCTAGACAACCGCACCCAGGCAATTGTAACTGAAAGTTTAGCTAAGTTAAATGCTACCAGAGTGGTAATTGCCCATCGCCTCAGCACAATTCGTAATGCCGATCGCATCTATGTTATCGACGCTGGTCATGTCGTGCAGGTAGGTAATTTTTCGGAATTGATCGCCCAAACAGGGTTATTTGCCAAACTGGTAGCCCAACAGTTAGAAGGGGAGCTTTAGTTTTGCTTTAGCATGAAATTAGTAACTGTGATGGTTAGGGTGGGGTAAAACTAAAGCTAAAACCTTAGTAAATCAGGTTTGGGGGGAGGTTTTGAGAATTTATGCAATAAATATATTGAATTCGGGCGATCGTTGATTGAATTCGGGCGATCGTTGATTGAATTCGGGCGAGCGTTTGTTGAATTCGGGCGATCGTTGATTGAATTCGGGCGATCGTTTGTTGAATTCGGGCGATCGTTTGTTGAATTCGGGCGGTCGTTGATTGAATTCGGGCGGTCGTTGATTGAATTCGGGCGAGCGTTTCTTGAATTCAAGCAGTGGTTAGGGTGGGGTAAAACCCAGATTATTGAACAACTTCAGACTTGTGTGTACACCGTAGCCTTTATAAGGGAGGATTAAGGAGGGTAATAATGTGATTAAAATCACAGCATACTAATTTTCAAACATCCTCTAATCTCGACTTTATCCAAAATTAAGAACTTGCTTATCTTGATACGGCAAAAACCCTAGCTTTTTGGCAAAAACTTTTTCCATGTCACTGATTATCGGTTAAATCTAAAAAGTAAAACTACCGTCCCACAAAGGTTTCAGTGTCAGGTTTTGGGTTTCGTAAAAATGGATAAAGTCGAGCTAATATCAAGTCCGGTTAATTAATACTTTACTCCCGTTCAAAGACAAAAATAATGGAAATCGGTTTATTTGTTTTGGGATCGGATGGCTCATATAAATTTAGCAATCGGTAATTCAAAGCATGGAATTCGTTAATCCATGATTCCAGGGTTCGGAAATACCAAGGAGTAGGGTAGAATGGTCGATCTGCATTTGGTTGCCATGAAGTTTCGCGCCACCCATTAGAGTATGGAGAGTCACCGCAAGCAATTATCGGATGAAGTGTTTGAATGATTATTTTGCCTTTGTCCTCTAACAGGCTATGACCTGCCTTAGCGATCTCATCAAGAGCGCATTCGCCTAGAATTGAAAAGTTGCAGATCAAGCAAGAGAAAGAGTTAATGGTGCTAAATCTTTGTGATGCAAGATCCGAGTACGAACAGACAACAAAGCGAGAATCACCACTATCCTTTGCTGTCTCAATGAGATCAGCGCAAAAATCAACACCCCAGCCATCAATTCCTAAAGAAAAAAGCTGTCGAGATAACCATCCCTCACCGCATCCAATATCTAAGAATGTTCTTGGATTAAGTTGGGTTATCGCTTTAACTATAGCGGCATCTGTGGCGATCGCACGGCTTTCAATTTGTTTATTACGAATTGCTTGTGTCCATAATTTAGCATTCATTTGCCATGAGTCAAGGATTCGTTTTTCATTCTCGTCCATAAACACCGCTCAAATAGCACGAACAATCTTCTCCTTTAAAACATAAGCGATAATGCAGCCAGATGCAGGATTTCCACTATTTCCGAGAATCGCAATTTTAACTCATATATACACCGGAGTACAGCAATTCTTTAGGTTCTATCGATTAGCGATACTCAGTTCGTGAAGCCCTAAAACTCTCAAGCAAGGTTCTGTTTGACAATGCCACTGCTACCCAAAATTTAGAAGCATTCATTAGATTTATTGCAAAAGTCGGGGTAAAGGGGAAGGTGGGGCCCCCTCTGGGGATAAGGGGCGGGGGAAAAGGGTAAAAAAACTCAAAATCCTTTCCCTTTAACCTTTTCCCTTTTCCCTAAGAGTGCAAAAATATATTTTTGCAAGAGACTCCATGAGCTGCGCTCACAAGGAACAATGAAAATGATCTTGGAACGATTTTGCGTTGTTTCAGCCTCTATTTTCAAGGCAGGTCTATTAAACAGGCGAGCGCTCTGAGAAAATGAAGCCACTTGATTATATTTTTGACTTTCCCTGAAAAATAAGTAAGTATTAACACTTATAATCCTGAAACAAAGCGATCAAAAATGAAACGTTTAAATCGCCTTGCTTGGATAGGAGCGATCGCTTGTGCAATTTGAGTGATGTTATGTGTGCTTAAATAGCCATAATATCCCCGTTCAACCCGCGTGCAAAGAAGGTTTAGGTAGCTTTTTATTATCGTTGTAGTTGCCATGTTCAGCATGAGAACTACAACGAGTTTAACCTTTTGTATTACCGAGAATGATAATTTCCTCTGCCCTTAGCAATGTGTCAGCGATCGCGAGGATTTTACTTAGTTCGCTTTCATTAGGCAATGACAGTAATATCTGCACTAGTAAGCGCTACCTGATTCGAGAACTGGGCTATCTGAACTTGTGCAGCACTACCAACCCCATCTTTATCAAAGAATAGGTTCCCCGTAGTTCGATCGTAGATAAAGCGATCGCCTGCAATTGTCGCACTAGTCCCAAGTCGGAATAAGCTCGAATCCAGTACCGTATCCTGAGATTGGCTCAGTCCAAATTCTGTCTTAGAAACGAAGATAGTATCATCTCCAACAGTAAAATCAGTAATAGTGTCATAGCCTCCAGTGCGAGTATCAGCCAGGTTGAAGCTATCTCGACCAATTCCACCAGTCAATATATCTCGACCAACTCCACCAGCGAGTACATCGTCACCTGCACCACCAAACAAGGTGTCATTGCCTGAGTTACCAAAAAGGCGATCGTTGCCATCAACTCCATTCAAGATATTAGCGGCACTATTTCCTGTGAGAATGTTATTAAGGTTGTTACCAGTACCATTGATTGCTGAAGTTCCACTCAGAATCAAGTTCTCTAGGTTATTTCCCAACACCCAACTCACCGAAGACTTAACTAAATCTGTGCCTGCATTTAAACCTTCAGTAACAGTATCGCTAAGGTTGTCTACAGTATAAATGTCATTGCCAACTCCACCGTCGAGACTATCAATTCCCGCACCTCCGTCTAAGCTATCGTCACCCGCACCACCCAACAAGGTGTCATTGCCAGAACCACCAATTAGGCTATCGTTGCCATCAACTCCATTCAAGATATTAGCGGCACTATTTCCTGTGAGAATGTTATTAAGGTTGTTACCAGTACCATTGATTGCTGAAGTTCCACTCAGAATCAAGTTCTCTAGGTTATTTCCCAACACCCAACTCACCGAAGACTTAACTAAATCTGTGCCTGCATCTAAGCTTTCAGTAACAGTATCGCTGAGGCTGTCTATGATGTAAATATCATTGCCGACTCCACCATCTAAGCTGTCATTGCCAACTCCACCATCCAAGGTGTCATTGCCTGCACCACCCAACAAGGTATCATTGCCGTCACTACCAATCAGGCTATCATTGCCATCAACTCCATTCAAAGTGTTAGCGGCAGTATTCCCAATTAAGATGTTATTAAGGCTGTTACCAGTACCATTGATTGCCAAGCTTCCAGTTAGGGTCAAATTTTCCAGGTTATCTACCAACACCCAACTCACCGAAGACTTAACTAAATCTGTGCCTGCATTTAAAGCTTCAGTAATCGCATCGTTGAGGTTGTCTACGATGTAAGTGTCATTGCCGATTCCACCATTGAGACTATCTGCTCCCAAACCACCATCTAAGGTGTCATTGCCTGCACCACCCAACAAGGTATCATTGCCGTCATCACCAATCAGGCTATCATTGCCATCAACTCCATTCAAAGTGTTAGCGGCAGTATTCCCAATTAAGATGTTATTAAGGCTGTTACCAGTACCATTGATTGCTGTGCTTCCAGTTAGGGTTAAGTTCTCCAGATTAGCTCCCAACACCCAACTCACTGAAGACTTGACTAAATCTGTGCCTGCACTGGCAGATTCAATAATAGCGTCGCCGATGCTGTCCACAGTATAAGTGTCATTGCCTTTACCACCAATGAGACTGTCATCTCCTGTACCACCATCTAAGAAATCATTTCCATCGCCGCCATCGAGGGTGTCGTTATCACCTAGTCCGTTGAGCGTGTCATTGCCCAGCAATCCTGAGATAATATCCTTGTTCACCGTACCAGTCAGGTTGTCTGCAACTGAAGTACCAGTAATTTCATTAGGAAATTGACTAATGGTATTAGCCACTGTTAATGCAAAAACATCGCTGACAGTTGCCGTTCCATCATTGGCTATAACATTGATGTTGAGGCTACCAACGTTGTTATTTGTGGGAGTACCACTAAAGGTAGTGCCGTTGAAAGTTAACCAAACAGGAAGTGGATTACCATTTTCTAAAGTGGCGGTGTAAACGAGGTTATCTCCCGCATCCACATCACTGAAGGTATTTGCTGGCACCACAAAGCTAAAGGCAATGTCTTCTGTAGCTGTTTGGTCAGCGATCGCATTACTCACAACTGGAGCATCATTGGTATTGGCGATCGCCAAATCAAACACACTACTGGCGCTAGCTCCATCCTTATCAGTTGCGGTAACTTTGAGGCTGAGGCTGCCCACATTTTGATTTAATGGCGTGCCGCTAAAAGTGCGCGTGGTTGGATTAAAGCTTAACCAAGCCGACAATGGATTGCCGTTACTGAGGCTAGCAGTATAGGTCAGGGTGTCGCCTGCATCGACATCGCTGAAGGTGGTTGTTGGTAGGGTAAAGTTGAAGATGGCGTCTTCTGTTGCTGTTTGGTCAGCAATAGTACTTAATGCTTTTGGGGCATCGTTAATATTGTTGACTCCGATCGCGATCGCTTTTTCGTAGAATAAACCACCCTCATCTGTGGTACGTACACGGATGTTGTAGCTATTCTTGGTTTCGTAGTCGGGGGAAGCGTTGATACGTAACTGGTTACCGACAATCGTGAAGGCGCTGTTATCGTTGGTGTCTGTACCCGAAACTAGGGTGTAGGTGTGGGTGTTGTCTCCATCGGCATCAACGGTACTAAAGTTGCCAATTACTGTGTTGCCAGGAACATTCTCGTTAACACTACTGGCACTTAGACTCATGTCAGTGGGGGTACTGTTGAGGTCAAGCTTAAAAAGTTCCAGCCCAGTGTTACCATTGTCAGCAACAAAGTAGAGTTTGCCATTAACGTAAGTTAGGTTGGTGGGATTAGAGCCAGGTAAGCCAGGGTAGATATCGTTGACACGGACAGTACCAGCCTCGGTGCCATCACTCTTCCACAGTTCATTGCCCCCACTGCTGTCGGTGGCAACAAAGTACAACGTGCCGTTGACATTCGTTAGATATGTTGGGTTAGAGCTACCCGTGCCAGTATAAATATCCTTAACGCGGACGGTACCAGCCTGAGTACCATCACTCTTCCACAGTTCATAACCTCCAGTGCTATCAGTGGCAACAAAATACAGCATACCGTTGACATTCGTCAGATTTTGTGGGTGAGAGCTACCTGTACCAGAGACAATATCCTTGACGCGGACAGTACCAGCTTCGGTGCCATCACTCTTCCACAATTCCCGACCCCCACTGCTGTCAAAGGCACTGAAGTACAGCGTACCGTTGACATTCATCAGATTTTGCGGGTCAGAGCCAACGACGCCAGAGATGATATCCTTAACGCGGACAGTACCAGCTTCGGTGCCATCACTTTTCCACAGTTCAGTCCCCCCAGTACTTTCGGTGGCATTAAAATACAGGATGCCGTTAACATTTGTTAGATTTTGGGGCTTAGAGTGACTCGTGCCAGTATAAATATCCTTGACGCGGACAGTACCAGCCTCGGTGCCATCACTCTTCCACAGTTCGCGATCGCCACTGCTGTCGGTAGCAGTGAAATACAGGGTACCGTTAACATTCGTCAAATTTGCCAGGTTAGAGCTAGCTGTGACATTAATATCCTTGATGCGGACAGTACCAGCATCGGTACCATCACTCTTCCACAGTTCAGTCCTCCCACTAGTGTCGGTGGCAACAAAGTACAGTGTACCGTTGACATTCGTCAGATATGCCAAGTTAGAGCTACCCGTACTATTAATATTCTTGACGCGGACAGTACCAGCCTGAGTGCCATCACTCTTCCACAGTTCTCGATCCCCAGTGTTATCAGTGGCATTGAAGTACAGCGTGCCGTTGATATTCGTTAGATTTGCTGGGTAAGAGCCACTCATCCCAGAGAAGATATCCTTGATGCGGACGGTACCAGCCTCGGTACCATCAGTCTTCCACAGTTCAGTCCCCCCACTACTGTCGGAGGCAACAAAGTACAGCGTGCCGTTGACATTCGTCAGATTTTGGGGGTAAGAACCAGTCGTACCAGAAAAAATATCTTTGACGCGGACGGTACCAGCCTCAGTACCATCACTCTTCCACAGTTCAACCCCTCCACTGCTGTCGGTGGCATTTAAGTACAGTGTACCGTTGACATCTGTCAGATTTTGCGGATCGGAAGTACCCGTGCCAGTATTAATATCCTTGACGCGGACGGTACCAGCCTCAGTACCATCACTTTTCCACAGTTCAACCCCTCCACTGCTGTCATAGGCTCTGAAGTACAGCGTGCCGTTAACATTGGTCAGATATGCCAGGTTCGAACTAACGATGCCAGTATAAACATCCTTGACACGGACTGTACCAGCCTCAGTACCATCACTCTTCCACAGTTCGCGATCGCCATTGCTGTCGGAGGCAACAAAGTACAGCGTGCCGTTGACATTCGTCAGATATTCTGGGTAAGAGCTACCCATGCCAGAGAAAATATCGTTGACACGGACTGTACCAGCCTCAGTACCATCACTCTTCCACAGTTGAAAGCCAGCACCGTCATAAGCTCTGAAGTAAAGTGTACCGTTGATATTCGTCAGATATGCTGGGTTAGAGCCACCCGCACCAGTATTAATATCCTTAACGCGGACAGTACCAGCCTGAGTGCCATCACTTTTCCACAGTTCATTGTCCCCACTGCTGTCGGAGGCAACAAAATACAGCGTGCCGTTGACATTCGTCAGAGATGCTGGGCTAGAGCTACCCGTACCAGAGACAATATCCTTGACGCGGACAGTACCAGCCTCGGTGCCATCACTCTTCCACAGTTCAGTGCCTCCACTGCTGTCAGTAGCACTGAAGTACAATGTGCCATTGACATTCGTCAGATTTTGCGGGTCAGAGCCACTGATACCAGAGACAATATCCTTGACGCGGACAGTACCAGCCTCAGTGCCATCACTCTTCCACAGTTCAAAGCCACCAGTGTTGTCAGAAGCTTTGAAGTACAGTGTACCGTTGACATTCATCAGATTTTGCGGCTTAGAGGTCTGCGTACCAGAGACGATATCCTTAACACGGACAGTACCAGCCTCAGTACCATCACTCTTCCACAGTTCAGTGCCTCCACTGCTGTCAGTGGCACTGAAGTACAGCGTCCCATTGACATTTGTCAGATATTCTGGGTAAGAGCTAGCCATACCAGTATAAATATCCTTGACACGGACTGTACCAGCCTCAGTACCATCACTCTTCCACAGTTCAGTGCCCCCACTGCTGTTAGTGGCACTGAAGTACAGCGTACCGTTGACATTCGTCAGATTTTGGGGAATTGAGGAAGCTCTATTGGTATTGATATCTTTGATGAGGATAATCGATGGTTCTTCTGCTGGCATAACCGTTTTTCCTTAAACTTCTAGATTCAGAATCACAAGGGAAATCAGGCGTTGGTAGACGCCCCAAGGACGATCGCTATTTTTCTTGCTATGTAAATATGCGATGCGATCGCTTAACTCCCAAGCTTCGCTTTTTTTTAAATTAAACAGCCTCGGCAAATATGTCTAATTTTATACTTGATTTATATAAAGCTCATTTGGTTTAGTTAATATAAGCACTCCATATCAACCAATATCGACACGGATATGAACATAACCCGTTGGAAGGAATGAAAGAGAAATCTTGGTGATTGTCTCGATTCAACTTAGCCGAACCTCGTAAATTGGTGTTTGCGTAGCGTGTCCTAAAGGACAAGGTATTGATAAAGTTAATTATATTTTTGACTTTAATTGAAAAATAAGTAAGTATTAACAGTGATATTCAAAGGCTATGAAAGTCGAAAATGAAACGTCCAAATCGCCTTGCTTGGATGGGAGCGATCGCACTGGCTGCGATCGTTTTACTTAGTTTGTTCGCGGCTCCCAATAATACTAAAATTAACGCTGGCTCTACCTATAACCGTAACTCTGATGGCTATGGTGCTTGGTATGCTTTTATGCAACAACAGGGAATTTCTATCAAGCGTTGGCAAAAGCCTTTTAGTGATATTCAGCCAGAGAACAGCCCAATTACTTTGCTACAGGTAGGCGGCTATCCCAGAGAAACGACACTGGATAGTCAAGAGCGGGAATGGGTAGAGAAAGGGAATACTTTGGTAATTTTGGGTGCAAAGGCGCGGGTTACAGAAGCGGAGTTTAGCACTATGCAAAAATCTCCTGAAGGTGATATTAAAATTGATACACGTAGACGATATAAAAAAGCTAACTCTAAGCAAGTTAATTTAGGCGATCGCTTTGGTGCTGTTGTCTGGAAAGAAAATTACAAAAAAGGAAAGGTGATTTTTTCTACCACTCCTTATTTAGCTGCCAACGCCTATCAAGATTATTTAAGTAATTTCAAGTATTTAGCTAGTTTGGTTACTGAAAAAAGTAACACAGTCTTTGTCGATGAATACATCCACGGCTATAAAGATGCCGATATCAGGAAGAAAGAAAGCGAAGGAGATTTATCTAGCTTTTTTGCCAAAACTCCTTTACTTCCAATCTTGATACAAGTAGGTATCCTGCTATTAGTGCTAGTTTGGGCGCAGAATCGCCGCTTTGGCAAGCCAGTAGCTTTAGATACACCAGTTGTAGATAATAGCGAAGCATACATCCAAGCTTTAGCCGGAGTGTTGCAGAAAGCTGATACCACCGACTTTGTTGTTGAGATGGTGGGTAAACAAGAACAACTAGAACTCCAAAAAGTCTTGGGATTAGGGCAAGTACTTTTAGAACGTCAAGCCTTGATCGATTTCTGGATAGAAAAAACAGGTGCAAGTGCAGCCGAACTAGATGCAGTTTTAAAGCTACAATCTCGCAAACAACCCATCAGCGAACGAGACCTGTTAAGCTGGTTGGGAAAATGGCGAAGCATTAGACTAATTCGTAATTCGTAATTCGTAATTCGTAATTATTTTTTTGGAATTGTACTCTGCGTTGGTTATTTATCAATAAAAAATATGAGTGAAACACATCCTATTTTAATTCGTCTTGGTCAAGGTCTTAATCAAGTAATTGTCGGACAATCTAGCTTAATACAGCAACTCTTAGTAGCGCTGCTAGCGGGTGGGCACGTAATTTTAGAAGGAGTACCGGGAACTGGGAAAACTCTACTAGTAAAAGTGTTGGCGCAGTTAATTCAAGGGGAATTTCGCCGGATTCAATTAACACCAGATGTTTTACCTTCAGATATTACTGGTACTAATATTTTTGACTTGAATAGCCGCAATTTCACATTGAAAAAAGGGCCAATATTTACTGAAGTATTACTAGCAGACGAAATCAACCGGACTCCGCCCAAGACACAAGCGGCGCTGCTAGAAGCAATGGAAGAGATGCAGGTAACACTAGATGGTGAAAGTTTGCCTTTACCAGATTTATTTTGGGTAATTGCAACCCAAAATCCCCTAGAATTTGAGGGTACTTATCCTTTACCAGAGGCCCAGTTAGACAGATTTTTATTTAAGCTGATGGTAGATTACCCCGATCAAGCTGCTGAAAAGCAAATGTTACTCAATCGTCAGGCGGGTTTTGCAGCACGACGTTTAGATATTAGCCGTTTGAAACCAATCGCAACAGTAGCCGATATTTTAGAAGCACGACAAGCAGTCAAAGAAGTTAAAGTATCAGAAGCGATCGTTGATTATTTGTTGGCGTTGGTGAGAACATCGCGTCAATATCCCGATTTAACTTTGGGTGCATCACCCCGCGCTACCGGTGCTTGGTTGCAGACATCTCAAGCTTTAGCGTGGTTAGCGGGAAGGGATTTTGTAACGCCAGATCATGTAAAAGCAGTTGCATCACCGTTGCTACGTCATCGTCTCATATTGAAACCAGAAGCGATGCTGGATGGTTTACAAATGGATGCGGTAATTGCGTCGGTAATTAATCAAGTACCAGTTCCAAGGTAAAAAAATTAAACCTCTGACGTAAATCCCCCTTCTCCCAAAATTGGGAGAAGCGAAGTTGTTTCACCAAGACATAGCGATCGCCATCACAACATTACTGATAAAATATCCAAGATGCGAGAACTTTACCCAGCGATCGAGCCTTACTTAGAAGGTAGTTTACAAGTTTCCGACCTTCATACTATCCATTTTGAAGAGTCAGGAAACCCCCAAGGTCAACCCATCGTTTTGCTGCATGGGGGCCCTGGTGGCGGATGTCCAGCTTTTTATCGGCAATATTTCCACCCAGAAAAATGGCGGTTAGTGATGTTTGATCAGCGCGGTTGTGGTCAAAGTACGCCCCATGCCGAATTACGAGAAAACACCACTTGGGATTTAGTTAGTGATATCGAAAAACTGCGCCAACATTTAGGTATAGATAAGTGGGCGGTTTTCGGTGGTAGTTGGGGTAGCACTTTATCACTAGCTTACAGTCAAACCCATCCCTCTCGATGCACAGGATTAATTCTGCGTGGCATCTTCATGCTGAGACAAAAAGAGTTGCGCTGGTTTTATCAAGAGGGTGCTAGTTATATTTTTCCTGATGCTTGGGAAGAATATCTCAAACCAATTCCCATAGATGAACGTGACGATTTAATCGCAGCATATTACAAACGCTTGACCAATCCAGATTTAGAAATTCAATTAACAGCAGCGCGTGCTTGGTCAATTTGGGAAGCTAGTACTAGTAGACTTTTCTTCGATCCAGAACTGATGCAAAAGTTTGGTGAGAGTGAATTTGCTTCAGCTTTTGCTCGGATTGAATGCCATTACTTTATGAATAAGGGATTTTTGGAAACAGAAGATCAATTACTCTTAAATGTAGACCGCATCCGCCATATTCCGGCTGTAATTGTTCAGGGACGCTATGATGTAGTCTGCCCAATGATATCAGCTTGGGAATTACATCGCGCTTGGCCGGAAGCCGAATTTATAGTGGTTCCTGATGCCGGACATTCGATGAGTGAACCAGGAATTGTTAGTGCTTTGATTGAAGCAACAGATAATATTTAATTTGTATCAGAGAATTCAAAAAAATGAAATTACCAAAAAATAGTAAAAATAATTATTATTTGGAGGGGAAGTACAGCCATTAACTGCTACTTCCTCTCCAAATTGTAGTAGATTCAATTTATATTTAAATTTTTGGGTATTTGGAATCAAAATGCTCAAATCGCCTGGGGTTTCTACTCAAGCTTTAGTAATTGCTGGATTTTTATGATCTGGCTTTCTGCTTACGGCTAAGTACCTTGCTTGTTCCTAGCACAGTACCAAGTGCCAACACAGCTAGCCCCATTCTAGATTCAGGAATAACAGTGCTGTCTTCAGTGAAAGCCAAAAAGCCAGCCCCATTTAACCCACCCCGACCGGCAGGGATAAAGGTGTCAATAAAAGCTCCTGTCTTACCGTCGTAACGCAATATATTGTTACTATTTAAACCACTAACGTAGAGGTTACCGTCGGTACCAAAGATTGGCTTTACAGGGCCGTTAAGTCCGCCACTGCCAGATGGGACAAAAGTGTCGATAAAAGCTCCTGTCTTACCGTTATAGCGCAAGATATTATTAGTCCGAAAATTAGCGATGTAGAGATTGCCGTCTGGCCCAAAGCTCAAGCCATCAGGTTCCGACCCTTTTTCCTCTGTAGCAAAAGTATCGATAAAAGCTCCTGTTTGCCCGTTGTACCTTAAAACACTATCAGTCAGACTACTACTGACGTAAAGGTTCCCGTCTGAACCAAAGCTCAAACCAAAAGGTGCAGTGAGTCCGCCGCTACCTGAGGGGACAAAGGCATTGATAAATGCTCCTGTTTGCCCATTGTAGCGTAGAACACTATTACTAGTGCGGCTGTTAATACTGTTAACGTAGAGGTTGCTGTCAGGTCCAAAAACCAAGTCTTCAGGTGAATCTAGTCCGCCACTACCTGAAGGAACGA
The DNA here is from genome assembly GCF_034530895.1 of Nostoc sp. DedQUE08. Taxonomy (NCBI): domain Bacteria; kingdom Bacillati; phylum Cyanobacteriota; class Cyanophyceae; order Nostocales; family Nostocaceae; genus Nostoc; species Nostoc sp. DedQUE08. Next base: position 108,244 of record NZ_JAVRCD010000016.1, on the reverse strand, counting down.
AGGTACTAATGAAATTCCCTGTTTTTCCGTCGTAACGTTGGATGCTACCGCTCAAAATACTACTAACATAGAGATTTTTATCGGGTCCAATAGTTAAACCAGTTGATCCCTTTAGTCCGCCACTACCTGAAGGAACGAAGTCATCAATGAATTCTCCTGTTTTTTCGTCGTAGCGCAGAACGGAGTTATTATAATAACTCCCGACTAAAAGCGCTGCATTAGCTCTTGGCGCTATCCATCCGATCAAGGCAAAGCCGACCACTGGGAGACTGATCTGACAAAAATTGAAAAATCTCATAATTTTTTTAGCTCAAACAATCATACTTACTAAGTACAGTTAATCATATATTCGTAGAATTTCTGTTACTAACTCAAGTTGCTAGTTATGTAAATGGGCGATTTGAATGAATACTTAGCTTCGGGGACGGGGATGTAAAATCAAACTCACGACAAGGCAATCTTTAGCAGGATGCGAAGGTATTTTGCAGTACCTACTTTGTTTGATGGTAATCTTGCAAACAGTATCGCGACAATCGATATTAAATTGGTCTTTGCTCCAGGAAACTAAATAAAATAAAGTTCGACTCAAAAGCTGATAAAACTAGCTTATGCAAGACTCTAAACAAGAAATAAATGCCAGAGCTTCTATAGATTTAGAACAGCGAAGGAATTGGTATTCTCCCGTAGCTGATATTTATTACAACGCCAGACCACAATATCCAAAGCAACTGATTGAGCGGTCTGTCGTTTTAGCCCAACTTGACTCAGATGCATCGATTCTTGAAGTCGGTTGTGGTCCAGGAAATGCGACAGTAGCTTTTGCTCAATTTGGTTTTTCAATGACGTGTATTGAGCCAAACCAAGATTTTTGTCGTTTGGCACAACGCAACTGTGCAACCTATCCAAACGTTGCAATCCACAACACCTCATTTGAGGAGTGGGAACTAAAAGCAAAACAGTTCAATGCCGTTCTATCTGCTAATGCCTTTCACTGGATACCGTCAGAAATTCGCTATGCCAAGGCAGCAACGGCATTACGCGACAACGGCTTTCTCATCCTACTATGGAATCTCAGACCTGAACTGAAATATGAAGTTTACCAAGCGATCGAGCAAGTGTATCAAGTTTATGCTCCCTCACTTGTCCGCTATGAAGGTGCAGAAATTCAAGCGGAAATTTTGAGAGGGTTTGAACAAGACATTCTAGACTCTGGTTATTTTAAGAAATTAGTGACTGAGCAAATCGCGTGTGAGGTGACGTACAGCATCGATGACTTCTTTAAGCTATTAAGTACCATGAGCAGACTGGAGCCAAAGGCGAAGGAGTTGCTATTTGTACAATTGCGGGAAAAGCTGAGGAACTTTGGAGATAGTGTAAACCTCTCATTTCTTTCTGCTGTTCATGTTGCCCAAAAAGATGGATAAGCTGTTGAATTCGTTATGTAATGATGCAGCAGAACAAGTCATTGGAGCGGACGTGCATAACCCTTGTAAATTTGGAAACTTATACTGTATATGAAGCATCAGTGTAAGTAGTTCACTACAAAAAAAGAAGATATGCGAATTCTAATTGTGGAAAGCAGTATGTTGTTGCTCCTAACTGCAATGACAACTGGCTGTGTCGGTTCTTCCTCTGTTACAAAACAACCGCAAGCTTTGCCAGCAAGCACTGAACAGCCGACGAAAGAAGCTGTGTTGAGTTCAACACCTGCACCGATTGCAAAACCTATAGAGCATTCTACCCCTGAAGCCACTACTGCCACAAATCCGACGCGCTGTGAAACTAGCCAATTATCAGTGCGCCGAATTTCCGAAGATGCTGGCGTTGGGAATGTTGCACTTACTTACGCCTTCACCAATAACGGCTCATCTCCTTGCACCCTCTACGGTTATCCGGGATTGGGACTACTGGATGCAAAAGATCAACCTTTACAGGGGATTAAAGTTATTCGCTCCAAGGATACTTACTTTTCGAGTAAGCAACCTCGACAACAAGTAACTCTGGCTCCTGGAAAACAAGCCTCATTTCAAATAGCTTACAACCACATTAGTTCCCCAGATCAAAATTGCCCAATGTCTAGTAAAATTCAAATCACACCTCCAAATGCTTACGAGCACTTTACCCTTACAGAACAAATCAAGCCTTGTACAGGTAAAGTTAGAGTGACTCCAGTACGAGCCGTTAACACTCAACCCTAGTAAATTTCTGTAATTTACTCAAATACCCAGAAAAAGCATAAATTTAATCAAAGCCTCTGATAAGTTCAGGATTGTACTCATCAAAAAGGTTAAAAAATTTTATGGAAGGAATTGATGTTGCCGATCAAGATGGCAGAGTAGATTGGACGGCAGTAAAAAACTCTGGTAAAACTTTTGCATTTGCCAAAGCCACAGAAGGAGTAAGCATCAAAGATTCTGCTTTTGCTCATCACTGGCAAACCATGAAAGCTGTTGGTCTGATTCGCGGTGCTTATCATTTTTTTCACCCTCATACATCTGACCCGGTTCAGCAAGCAAAAGAATTCTTAAAAACGCTCGGCAAATTAGAACCAGGAGACTTACCACCAGTTCTGGATGTAGAAGTAACTGACAAAGGAAGTAGCCAAGCTGTAATTAATGGAGCGAAGTTATGGTTAGCAGAGGTGGAAAAAGCCCTTTTGCAACAAACAAAAAAACCAATCAAACCAATTATTTATACCTTCCCCAGTTTTTGGGAACAACTTGGGAATCCATCTGATTTTGCTAGTTATCCGTTATGGATTGCCCACTATGGAACTAGGAACCCAACTATTCCTGGTGCTTGGCAAGGACAATACTTAATCCATCAATATGAAGGTGATATATCTGGTGTAACTGGTGTTAGTGGTCGAGCCGATTTGAATAGATTTAATGGATTGCAGCTAGGAGATTCTGGGCTAAGAGTAAAACAATTACAACAGCAATTAAAAGATATTGGATTATATACTGATGCCATCGATGGGCGTTTTTCTGAGTCAGTTAAGAATGCAATTGTTAGTTTTCAAACATCTAAAAAATTGCAAGCTGATGGAATTGTCGGTATAAAAACTTGGATAGCTTTGCTATGGATTTAAGTAAGTAAGTGTGAATAAACAAAGGTTTGTGGTCAACGGCTCAAACCTTTAATTAATTTTATATTGTATAAGATAGTTTGATTTATTGTGGTTGTTATTTAACATCGTAATGAACAAAATTGAGATTCGACCTGGAAAAAACCTTTAAGGATTCGTTTGAGTGAATTAAACTTAACCCGCCTGATAGCTTTATTCACTTCTACCCACTGTCGTTTTCTTTTACTTGCTTCTGGATAATCTTCACTCAGCATATCAACTGATAATAAATACATCTTGACGCAATAAATTTTGCCTTGTTTGCGGTACTTGTAAGTTCCCAGTTCATTTGCATCTATTTGCCCAATTATCCCTGCTTCTTCCCACGCCTCTTTGGCTGCGGAATCAGGTGGACTCATACCATTAGGAATATCTCCTTTGGGAATCACCCAGTGTTGAAAGTCACGAGTTGTAATTAGCAAGATTTCAACTTTACCATTGTTCACTCTGTAAGGAATTACCCCAGACTGTATAAACACTTTACTGGCTTTTCGACTCATGTAATTTCCATCCTGTACGTCCTAGCTTTTTTGTACAATGTTTACTTCAGAAATTCTAGAGCTGATACCGGATAAATTTTGGTTAATCTTAAGTTATGAAAAGGTTAAAAACAGATTCTTACTTATAAGAGTTAATTATCGAAATGGAATTTAGGAGTCAGGAGCCAATATTCAGAATGAATTTTGTGCAACTAACGGATAGCGTAAGGGTAGCAAGCTATTTATTCAAAAAATTTCTAGCATCAGTGTTTGAGCGGGTGATGATGGTTTTAATGCCGCAGTTACACTATTATTAGACTAGTTTTATCTTGAGGAGTCTGACTTTTATTCGTCAGTTGTATCCATATATATAAAGTTATCGCGAATCTGGCAGCACTTTTGTTCAACTAACTGTAATAACTGTTCCCAAACTCTCGTTAGCTAATCTATCTACTGCACACACGGCATAAGTTCCGGCTTGTTGGACGGTAGCGAATGTTGTACCAGCAGATAAAATTCGTTGAATTGTCCAAGTATCGCCACTCAGCCGATAAAGTGTCCAGGAACGAACTGGCTGATTATCTCCAGGCTGCCAACTCAGTTTGCGGTTATTGACTTGTAGTCCAATGGGTGGAGATGGTGGTGTTGTATCCTGCCAAGGCAAAGTCGGTGGTAAGGCAGGTTTGTTATACAGCAGACTTTGAAATTTATCAGCAATGCCCTGACTATTTTCTGTCAAAACACTGAGATTAAAGAAGATATTCCCCAGTGACAATCGTCCAGCTTGGCTACGACTAATTTTTACCTGCTTTTCAATCTCATCACTCTCGCGACTCTTGTTGCTTGGTTCTGTCAAATTGTTACCAGCATAAACGTGTCTTTGCTTTGTGTTTACCTGTGTCCACCACTGTAGCAACGCTGGATAACTTTGTTGTGGTTGGTCTGTGCGCCAGTAAAGTTGAGGAGCGATATAATCAATCCAGCCTTCTTCTAACCATTTTTTGGAGTCAGCATACAGCACGTTGTAAGCATCCAATCCGGTAATACCAGCAGGTTGGCCGGGGCGATAAATCCCAAAAGGACTAATACCAAATTTTACGTCGGGTTTGGCTGTTTTAATTCCCTGCCAGAGGCGCTGTACCATTTTGTTAACATTGTCTCGTCGCCAATCGTTAAGGCTGAGTGTGCCACCAGCTGCTTTATATGCAGCGTAGGTTTTATCATCGGGGAAAGACTGTCCCTCAATGGGATATGGATAGAAATAATCATCTAAGTGAATGCCATCAACATCGTAGCGCTTGACTACATCGAGAATTACGTTATACGCTCTATCCTGAACTATTTTTAGTCCTGGGTCCATCCAGCGTTGTGTTTTCCACAAATAAACGCTTTCTGGATTAGTAGCTGCGATGTGGGGACGGACTGTTTTAGCTGGGTCGGTGGAAGTGCTAGCACGGTAGGGGTTAAACCAAGCATGGAGTTCAATATTGTGCTTGTGACATTCTGCGATCGCAAAGGCTAAAGGATCGTAAAATGGTTCTGGTGCTTTCCCCTGAGTTCCTGTAATCCAAGCACTCCAAGGCTCTAATCGAGATTCATACAAAGCGTCTCCCTCCGGTCGCACCTGGAAAATCAGAGCATTGAAGTTTAGCGCTTGTAATTTAGTAATAATCTCGGTAAGTTCTGCTTTTTGTTGAGCAACAGTAAGTCCCGGTTTGGAAGGCCAATCACCATTCCACACAGATACTACCCATGCTCCCCGGAATTCCCGGCTATGATTTACCCTAACGCTGCCGATAGGTGTGGGCGTTGGAGTTGGTGTTGGAGTTGGAATTGGAGTTGGAATTGGAGTTGGAGTTGGAGTTGGAGTTGGAGTTGGAATTGGCGTTGGAGTTGGAGTTGGTGTTGGTGTTGGTGTTGGCGTTAATATTGGCGGCTGTACTAAGTAACTAGAAGCAATTTTTTCTGCCTGACCTAAATACACTAAGGCTTGATAAATAATCACTGCCACATCTGCACGAGTAGCAGCGAGATTAGGATTGAGTAATTTAATATTTGGGAAACTAACCACCAATCCAGCGCTGGTGGCAATAGCTACATGATTTCTACCATATTCAGGAATTTGTACAGAATCCTGATAAATCTGTGAGAGTTTTGAGAGCAGGTCAGGTTTAACCTTGGTAGCAATTTCTAAGCCTGCTACCAAGGAAACTAAGACTTCTACCCTAGTAATTCGGTTAGCAGAACGGAAAGTTTTATCAGGGAATCCGCTAATAAATGCTTTTTCGTAAGCTGTTTTGATGGCTGCTGCTGCCCAATAATTCGTGGGTACATCAACAAAGGAAACATACTGCCGCTTCTTGGAAACTGTCCCAAATGCGTTAGCGATAATAGCGGCAAATTCAGCACGGGTAAGTGAATTATCGGGGCGATAAGTGCCATTAGGCAACCCACTGACAATACCGCGTTGGGCTAAGGCTGTAATAAATGAGCGTGCCCAATGGTTTTGAATATCCGAGAATGGAGTAGCAATAGATACCATTGTTAATTGCAGCTAGCTGGCCTTGATTTTGATTTCCTTTGTTAATTTAGCAATTTTGTTGGCGTAGGCATAGCCAGCCGTAGGCATCGCTGCTGCAATGTCGTCTTGTAAACTTTGACTACTTAAGTTTGGGAATGGGGCATTGGGCATTGGGTATGGAGAAGAGACAAGGTAGACAAGGAAGAGGGGGTAGATAAGGGAGAGACTTGTTCAATAATTCCGGGTTGTCCCCTTGTCTCCTTGTCTCCTTGTCCCCTTGTCCCCTTGTCTCCTCTGCTCCTCTGCTCCCCCACTCCCCACTCCCACTCCTATCTACTAAGTAGGATTTGCAGCTTCATTAGTAGGATTCGAGGTAGAACGCGCATTCAACGCCAGCATCACGCGTGAAATACCAGTGAAAATAATGCTGACACCAACTAGTGTACCCAGAAGCCAAGGTGCGTTGAAGGGCCACTGGAACCAAATCATTGCGCCTAAAACCAGCGTAATAATCCCATCACCGAGTACCCACGTCCAGTTTTCTTGCGGACGTAACCGGAATGCCAAAATTAACTCGAATGTACCTTCAGCCAGTAAAAAGCTACCAAGCAACAGAGTTAGTGTGAGTACACCTGTAAAAGGATAAACAAACAGCATAATGCCTGTTGCAATATAAAGCCCGCTCAATAGAAGTTTCCAAATAAAACCTCCTTGGTGGCGGGTTTGAGTGGCATAAACTAGTTTTGTAAATCCGGCAAAAATCAAAATCGCTGCAATCCAAGTTTCGGCGAATAAGGTGGTGAAATTAGGTGCTGCGATCGCAATAACCCCTAAAATACTCAACAGAACACCTGTTATCAGTGACCCATTCAGATTTTTGTTAGTATTTTTAGAAACATCGGTTGTCATAAAAATCCCTTTCCTATTTTTAGACTAAACTCTACATTTAGGTTAGGGAATTTTTAATTAACACAGTATGAACCCTAAGACAGACTCATCAGTATTAACTTCATTGCGATCGTGACGAAAATTTACGACTATTGAGATACTAAATCAATCGACTTCTTGCAGAAGTTGGGGAAAGGGATAGAATTAACATTCCCCTTTAACCTTTCCCCCTTTCCCCACAAGAGTACAAAAGGTACAAATGCCAAGAGGTCTAATTATTAGATCGCAACTGCATTGTCTCTAAGTTACCCTATAAGAGTTCTGCAAGACTGCTAAGGCGTTCATAAACAGAAATAAGACGATCTCCTTCAAGTTCAACAGAAGTATTTGGATAATTCTGAATGGCTCCAAGTAATGTCACTTCACCATTTTGTTGAATAGATGTACTTAAAGCGCTTCGCAATGCTTGCTGGTCTAATTGTCCTGCGGGAGGATGAACTACCTCACCAATTTGGTTAACTAAAATTGGCCCTGCCCAACTAGCTAGTAAGCTATTTAAAAAAGCAGCATCAGCTTTTATTGGGGCTTTCAATGCCTTACGAGCTACTGCGGGGTCTTGTTGCGCCGCTTCTAAATAAGCTCTTAATGTTGGGGTAGTCTTGCCAGTTTCTGTAAACTGACTTAATTCTTCAACAGATACTTGCCCCTGAAAAGTACCATACTTTAAAACAACTTGCTCGGCAGCATTAGCATTAGTAGTTGAGAATAGAACAATAGCACCTACACCTAGAGCTACTGTCTGAGTAAGTAACTGAGTAAATTTCTTATTATTTAATTGATTGAAAAGTTGCGAAATCTGCATTTTGTTAAACTTGATAATGGTTTGGAGCAGACATAAGCAAAAAATGCCTATGTCTTAAGATTAAACTTTGTCATTAGGCAAAGCTGTATGAGGTAGTATTGATTGATCTTCGTCTAAAGTTGGTGCAGGTACGCCCAAATGCTTCCTTGCAGTTTCTTCAGCAAGCTTTCGGTCTTGTTCGTTCTCGAACTGGCTCTCATCTAACAAATGAGGATTTTTTGCTGCTTCGTCTCGGCTTGGCCGATAACCATTTTTCCACCTGTACTTCCAGTCCATAATTTAAAAGGCAAATATACTGCAATTTTATTTCCTAGTTGTTTATAGTAGACGCTCAATAGAAAGTGATACTCCTACTATGGGTTGAAGAGGCTCATTCAGAAGGTATAAATTTAACCTACTAGAGTAAGAATACTTGTCTGCGTAAATTTTAATACTTTAATAAGTAAATAACAAGTCATCAGTAGCGATCGCAAATGTAATAATAACGATTGTCACGAGATGCGATCGCTATTGCTGTGTCATCCGATCAAATTTTACAGTTGCAGAATATCTAAGCGTCGGTGTACTCTTCTCTATGGGACGCGAAGGGCGAACCGGAAACAAGCTATGTACAGCCGTGATTTTTAATCTTTAAGTATATTTACTGGTTGCTTTATCAAAAAGCCTAATTGCTTTCTCAAAATACTAAAATACTTTCTCAAAATACTGAAATGCTTTCTCAAAAGGCTTAAATGCTTTCTCAAAACACTTGAATGCTTTCTCGTTTCGGTATTTTCAGCAAGCAAAAAGCTTAAATGCTTTCTCAAAAGGCTTAAATGCTTTCTCATTTTGGTATTTTCCGCAAGCAAAAGGCTTAAATGCTTTCTCAAACACCAGTTTAGTTACTCATTTCAGTGTTTTCCACAAGCCAAAGGCCATTTGACTTTTTCAAACGGATCTATGCCTTGTTTCCTATTCCTTACCCATGCAAGTAAATTCTCCGAATCAAACCGGATTCCTATATGTCTGCTAATTTATGACTCGATCGCCTAAAGTTACAGAGGCACTTTGAATTTAGTGCAAAATTTATCAAATTTATGTCTAAAGAAATAAGTACAAAACTAACCTGACTATACCTAAAAATTGTCTATGCATAGAATAGTCACTCTCAACAAATATCTCTATAGATATAACTAAAAAAGCTACTTTTATTATAATTACACCTTTAGGCTCACGTAATTTAAACTAAAAAGGTTAATACTAAAAAATAACATTATCAAAATTAAATCTGGTTGCAATTAAAAATTGCAGCCTAGACAACTAATAGATAAATAAAGAAAAAAGTACAAACAATGGCAACTTCTACTGACCGCAAGCAACAGATTCAAAAACTGCGTGAACTCATCAAAGATATTGATTATGGTATGTTTACTACAGTCGATGATGATGGCAGCTTGCATAGTTACCCCATGTCAAAGAGTGGTGAGATTAACTCTGATAGCATACTCTGGTTCTTTACTTATTCTGATTCCCATAAGGTGACTGAAATTGAACACCACGAGCAAGTCAATATTAGTTTCTCTTCACCCGAACAGCAGCGATACGTTTCGATCTCAGGTACAGCACAACTTGTAAAAGAGCGCAACAAAATGCGAGAGCTATGGAAGCCGGAACTTCAAACCTGGTTTCCTAAAGGACTAGACGAACCTGGTATTGCTTTGCTGAAGGTAAATATTAACCAGGTTAATTATTGGGATAGTGTATCGAGTTTCAAGCCCCAAACAATTAGTTTTTTGACAACATCACGTCTTTAATTAATAATTCGTAATTCGTAATTCGTAGTTAAGAATTCAATGACGAATTATTTAAGACTTGTAATTATTGGACGAAATTGTGGCAATTGTTGGGGGTATTGAGTGACTGAAAGCACTGCCTAAAAATTCAGCGATCGCCTGCCTGCGGCTGGCTTTTAACTAATGCAAGCAGTGTGCGTGCGATCGCTGTCACCAATATGCTGCTGATGAAGGTTTTAAACTCTTCAAAACTTCTAAAGTTTGATACTAATGAAGGCAGAAACAAACATGGTTTTCCACCCTAAAGCAAAGGACAACTATGAGACTGGGGAAATAAAATTTATGCCTTACAAACAAATTACAGACTTACCAAATGCAGTCAAAGAAAACTTACCCAAACACGCCCAAGAAATTTTCCGGGCTACATTTAACAGCGCTCAAGAACAATATGGTGGAGAAGAACGTGCCTTTCGAGTCGCTTGGAGTGCGGTAAAACGCGATTACGAAAAAGGCGATGATGGGCATTGGCACAAAAAACCAGAATAGAATTCAATACGGTTCGATAAGGTTTTCTTACAGCCAGTGCTTGGGATAAGTCCTCTCTTGTGCCAGATTATTAAAAACCACAGCACAAAGCACCAAAATAATAGAACCTTGTAAAGCAGGTGTTAATAGAAATTGCCAAGGAGCTTTTGTCATCATCACAACTAAGGCAACTGCTCCTGAAGGTGGGTGTAGAGTTCCAGTCAGCTGCATCATCCCAATGGCAGTAGCAACAGCCATTCCCATTGTCCAAGGTGATGAACCGAAAAGATGTAAAATAATTAGGCTGACTAAGGCAGCTACGAGATTACCACCAATCACATTACGGGGTTGAGCCAAAGGACTGTCTGGTACGCCAAATATCAATACACTGGTAGCACCAAACGGAGCCATAAGCAGAGGAGAATGTGTTTTCGCAGACAGGTAAGCCGTTGCTGCGATTGCTAAGAAACTACCAAGCCAACTCCAAAAAATATGTTTGTGATGAGGTTTATCTATAGGACAGGTTAGAGGACATGACCGCCAGGTTCCACTTATCTTAAACCAGTAATTATTCAATTTCAAGTGAAGATTTTTGTAATTAAATAATCTTAAATAAGCATAATTAGTTCGCTTTTTTGGGAAATTTTCTTTCATAAACTCCACAATAATAAATAAGCATCAACTTAGAAAATATCAGTGGTGAAATTATACTGTAGCTAGTTATCAATACCGAAATAAACAAACACATCTATCTCAAGTTTGTTAGCAAAAATAGTATCTTCAATCGGTTTATACATTAAAGATAACAATGCACACAGTAGTACTTTCCAGATTGTAAATAAGGCATCGACTAGATTATCTATTCAAGACATTAAGAGCAACATTTACATAGACCTATTAACGCTAAATTAACAAGTCCAATAGAATATTGCTTAATGTCATGATTTTATAACATTCTACCATTAAAGGATCTTGGAAATTTTTTAATAAAGCGTATATTACGTAGAAAAAAAACTATTCCACCTATAATAATTACTTATGATTTGCCTGAATTTGTTCCATCTAAACCTCCAAGGTACTCCAATTGGCGGTGATAGGGGATAGGAGGGCTGCCAATCGTGAGGTTCAATGCCCCCGATTGGCAGATCCCGCTAAGAGTGCTTGCAATTAGCGGTGAGAGTTGTCACATTAAAGAAGATATTGTTACTAACTTCAAGGTGCTAGCAGATTTGCTAATAATAGTTTTAGAGCTAATTATTTAACGTGAGTTCGACAAGCCCTTTTTTGACCTCTCCCCCAACCCCTACGGTGTACACACAACTCAAATTACCCCCCTTAATCCCCCCTTCTAAAGGGGGGAAACCGGAAATTTTGTTCCCTCCCCAATACATACGGGGAGGGTTAGGGTGGGGTAAAACCGAGATTTATCAACTACTTGAGACTTGTGTATACATCGTAGCCCTGTGGGAGAGGGAGGTTGTCCGGGAGAGATTCATCGAACTCACGTTTATTTAAAAGGTTGATTGCAGTCTTTGCTCAAACCAGTCCCTCAGATGTAATAACAACTCGCCTGACGTTAGATGCAATACGGTTCGGTTAAAGGGGAAAGGGTAAAGGGGAAAGGGGAATAAAAAACCGTTTAAACGCAGAGTGTTTTGGAAGCAATGTTGTATTTAGGAAGTATCAGATGTCACACAAACAATTGATTTATTGCTGGCAAAAATGGTTACTTCCCATCTTGATGCCTGCCATTGTGCAAATAGTGGTTCTAACATTAGGGGTGTTGAGCATTTTGGGAAGCACTGCTCCGATGAGTTATGCTCAAGCTGTTTTTAGCAGTAGTCACATCCAGGAGCAACAGACACCATCAAAATCAACGGTGCTAAATGCTACTGTATATCGCAGTCCCGATTGTAACTGTTGTGGCGGGTGGATTGAACACTTAAAGACACAGGGTTTTAAAATCACAGATTTTTCTACGCCTGACATCGAAACAGTCAAACAAAAGTACAACGTGCCGGATAACTTGTCATCTTGCCACACGGCAATTGTTAATGGATATGTTATTGAAGGACACGTCCCAGCAGACGACATCAAACGTCTGCTTCAAGAAAAGCCAAATGTTATTGGTTTATCTGTTCCGCAAATGCCTGTAGGCACTCCTGGGATGGAAATGGGGAATCGAAAAGACCCGTTTTCTGTGCTTTCTTTCGATCGCAATAACTCAGTTGCAGTATTCAATAAGTATCCTGGTGAGTCCTGAGTGAATAAAAAGGGTCTTTTAACTCGGAACTCAGCACTCTTTATTTAGAACCAGTTTTGATCGACTGCGACAAATGATTTAACCATCTCCTCAACCAGAAAGTAGATGGTGCGCTTGCAACATTTTGAGAAAGAAACTCAATGGCATGGTTACAATCTTGCAGGCTGGCATCAAGTCCCATTGCGCGATAAATTTCACGAGCATTACAAAAGGCATCCATCGCTTCTGATTCTCGATTGATTTTTTCTAACACCAAACCCAAATTAAACCAGGCATTTGCTTCTTCATTTGGGTCATTAAGATCGCTTCCGATCTTTAATGAATGCTGATAAAACTCCAACGCCCTTTGGTACTTTCCTAAAGCCTTATAAGCACTGCCCAATCCACTCAAAGCCATGCCTTCAGCATTGCGATCGCTGATGAATTTCGCCAGCCCTAACCATTGTTGGTAAAATTCAATTGCTAGTTGGTAAGATCCCAACGATTCATAAATGTTGCCCAAACTTCCCAGGCAAATACATTCCCCAGTCCAATCGCCTATTTTCTTGGTTATACTCAACCATTGTTGGTAAAAATCTATCGCTTGCTCGTACTTACCCAGGTATTCATAAGTATTACCCAAGCTTCCCAAGCAAATGCCTTCCCCAGTGCGATCGCCTATTTTCCTGGTAATACTCAACCACTGGTGATAAAATTCAATCGCTCGCTGATATTTGCCCAGTGATTGGTAAGCGTTACCCAACCCAGATAAAGATTTGGCTTCTTCTAAGCGATCGCCTATTTCTTTAGCTATATCTAACCACTGTTGATAAAACTCAATTGCTAGGTGGTACTCGCCTAGCGACTGGTAAGCATTGCCCAAACTTGCTAAAGAAATGACTTCCCGATTGCGATCGCCTGTTTGTCTGGCTTTTTCTAAGCACCGCTCTTCATACTCAATGGACTCAATATTATTTAGTCCCCCGGATCTTATTACTTCTGTCATTCTCTATAGAAATTTTTGATCGATAAGCTGTCGATTATACAATTTTCTGTGGCTTTAGCACAGGATAAGTGCAACTTATGTCAAAATTGAGAAATTATTTTTCAATATCAAGCTTTCTTATATACTTTTCATACACAGCGATCGCTATGTATAAAAGGCTTTTATTTATCCTTAGTAACAAGCATACAAATATACCATACTGAAAAACTTAGCTTTCTCAAAAGATATAATAAAAACCAAATTAATCAGCAGCAGCATAATCTGGCAATACGTTGAGTTCTAAATTAACAGCACTTAAATAATTTTGATCGTTTAAAACTTGTGATGGTAATTTATTTGCATTCACAGCAGCTTTAACCAAATCTTTCGCAAGAATATTTCTATTCAAAGTTTTAAGTACTAGCGCTTCTCCGCTAGGAATCCCGTGTTGTTGCAGACCTCCTTGATAAGCAAAATTAACTAGATTCAAAGGCTGGAGGTAATTAGCAGAAGTCGAGTTCGTGGATAAATTATTAGAGTTAACAGCTATTGTTTCACTGTTGTTAGTAGTAGCTGTTTGAGCGCCAGCAATTCCAGGTACAAGAGTAAGAGAAGCAAAAATCAGTGCAGAATTTATTAAGGTAGCAAGTTTCATAAGTTATATTTAGGTAAAATGCGATCGGTGTTTCTTAGTAATAGAGTCCTCTTTATTATTAATCTCAACTTCCTTCAGTCAGGTCATCTGATCGGTTGATATATGACTCACCCAAAAGGGTGAGCTAATTGGGTGATACAAACAGCAATAGAGACTCAACTGAGTCTAGACACAACAAGGATGGTTGAAATTTTCAAGTACTTAACTGAGGCGAGTTGAACATTTATGCAATTTTTTAGGTGACTCAAATACGCTCATTCACCTAAGCCTAATCACAAGTATTTCCTCAAATGTCAGAGAAAAACACTGTGTGCTGCTTTGTTAAAGCGTCTCTACATACCTAAAATTCTCTCCTAGAAGGAAAAACTTGACACTTAAATAATTTTTTAGTATAAATGTACTATAAAAGCGCTTGATATTGCATAAAACTTTACCACTCCCGACTACGCCAATAGGAGAGTAGAAAATAAATGAAGCTATCTAAGGTAGACTTGAGCAGTTTAGTAGCGATCGCTCATTCTGATGGATATTTGCAGTTGTTGCTCGACCGAGGCAACGAACTAGAGTTTTTGGAAATTCCGGCACCGATACAAGCTTACGAAGGATTGCAAGAACTCAATGAGGTTATAGCTGAAACTACTGCACTACCCTTTGAAGAAGAACCAATTGCTATGTTACCAGTTAGCTCATCAATGGCGGCGGCTGTAGGCTACGATCCTGACGAACAGATTTTGCAAGTTGAGTTTCAAAGTGGAGCGGTTTATCAGTACTTAGGCGTAGATGAGGATACTTGGGAAGATTTACATTCCTCGGACTCAATTGGCAGCTTTTTCAATCAAGAGATTAAAGGTAGATATGATTGCGATCGTCTAGATTGTGCAGATTAATGATTAATAACTGCATGTAGGGTTTTTAATAATTCTTGCGTTGTATAAGAAACTTCTTGGCATAAGTCGGGAAAAGGGGAAGGTGGGGTTCCCTCTGGGGATAAGGGGCGTAGGGTGGTTTCATACAAACAGAGAAAAACTAAAACTGGGTTTCAAAGCCTCTCCCCCACGGGGGGAGAGGAATGGAAGTGAGGGAAAAAGCCTGGACACAAAACGAGAAATCAAGACTTATGTATTTTTCTTTTTTCGTATGAAACCACCTTGCCCTCTGGGGATAAGGGGCGGGGGAAAGGGACTGATGTTTTTTATCCCTTACCATGAGTCCCTTTAACCTTTACCCAATCTCCACCTAACAATTTTGGGTTGGCAGACCACTAGTAATGCTTTCTTCAGAGACAATAGAAAAAACCCATATAATATCAACGCAGTTATGACAACTACACTTACCTCTGCTGTTAAACCAAGAGCCGAAGATAGTTTTGCCATTACCTTTGCACCATTATCTCTGGAAGAAATCTATGCCAAATCCGACGATCCAGCCAATGGTGCTGTGGTTGTGATGAGTGGTATGGTTCGCAATCAAACCGATGGTAAACCTGTGATTGCTCTAGAGTATCAAGCTTATGAACCGATGGCGTTGCGGATATTTTATCAAATTGCTACTGATATTCGCTTATCTATGTCTGATGTGAATCGAGTCGCGATTTATCATCGTGTTGGACGTTTGCAAGTTGGGGAAATCAGCGTTTTAGTAGCTGTGGGTTCTCCTCATCGGAGTGAGGCGTTTGAAGCTTGCCAATATGCTATTGATACGCTCAAACACAATGCCCCTATATGGAAGAAAGAACATTGGCAAGATGGTTCTAGCACCTGGGTAAGTATTGGTGCGTGTGAAACATCAGGAGAAAATTGTTGATTTGACTCCTGATTCAGAAATCAGAATGGGCTACGCCCCGCTGCGCTAACAGGAGTCAGATTGACAAAATCTTGACAAGCATAGGTAAAATGCTATCCTCTTTTTCCAAATGTATTGAACTCATCGACACCACTCGCCAGAAACTTGAAAAGCGTCATAACTTCTCTACGAGACGCTGCGCGAACGTTGAATGGTGTCGATTGTTTTCACAGTAAGGGTTTCTAGCTAGAAAATCGATTGCTTATTGAGAATTACTTACTGGTTGTTGAAAATTTGAAAAGTGGTGTCGATTTTGTTGCTGTGCAAAAGTACTCTTAACAAACTCTGCAATCTCTATACGATTCCCACCGGGATCTCGGAGAAAAAACCGCACGCATCCTGGAAGTGGTCGTTGATCGGGAATAATTTCTATTCCATGCTCTTTTAGGTGTTCTTCAAAGGCGTTCAAGTTATCGACTTGGAAACAAAAATGCCGTCTAGATGCTTGGTTATTGGCGTTTTTCTCACTACTTACGTGCAGTTCAATGTCTCCCAACTTGTACCACGCTCCTGAATCATTTTTCATGACATCAGGTCTGACAATTTCAGTCAGTCCCAAAACTTTGCTGTAGAAAGATAGCATTGCTTCCTCCACTTCAAGAGGATAGGTTACTTGAATATGATGAACTGCATTAAGCTTCATAAATTTTTCTCCTAATTTGGGTTAAAGTTGGTAGCGCTACAATCACCTTTTGCTGTAATACTGGCGTATTTTTAAAGTTTTTTTGTTCAAACTCACCAAACATCTATATAACAAGCTTTCCCATACTGATGCGTTCTTCAATGAGATAGCCAAGTTTTCTATAAAACTCAACTACTTCTGCGTTGGAGACACGAACTTGGAGATTGATTTTGAGGCATCCCATCGCTATCAATACTCTCTCTGCGTGCTGCACTAGCTTGCTACCAATACCCTGTCGTTGATACTGAGGACTGACCGCAACTGTGTATAGCCAACCGCGATGCCCGTCATATCCTGCCATGATAGTCCCTACAATCACAGAGTTAATCTCAGTAACGAAAAACAACTCAGGTTGTACAGCAAGCTTCTGACTGATTACCAATTTTGGGCTGCTGTGCGACGGATTATTAGGAAACACCTCATGCCACAAAGCACTGACTAATTCAGCATCAGATTCTTGGTATGGTCTTATATTCATCTACATCTCTAAATCAAAGCACTTGCCTTTGCACATTCTTTGTGAAATACTACTCTTAAACTACGATAAATCGATATATTTTAAGTAGTATTATACAAAAATTACCATAAAACATCGCGTCCTGAAAGCAATTACAGGCTAATCCCTAAGATGACAAACACAGAAATTCGCACTGCTCAAGTTAAAGTCCCTAACGGAGATTTGCAAATTGATGCTTACTTAGCTGAACCAGCACAAAAGGGAACCTTCCCAGCCGTTATTGTGATTCAGGAAATTTTTGGGGTTAATATTCACATTCGGGAAGTTGCTGAGAAATTTGCCAAAGAGGGGTATGTGGCGATCGCACCGACTTTATTTCAACGCACCGCTCCCGGTTTTGAGGGTGGATATACTCCTGAAGATGTCCAGCAAGGAAGAGGATATAAGGAGAAGACAACAGCAGAGGAAATATTGAGTGATATTAAGGCTGCGATCGCTTACTTAAGAACTCTACCAAATGTACAAGGAGATGCGATCGGCTCTATTGGTTTCTGTTTTGGTGGTCACGTCGTTTATCTAGCTGCCACCTTACCAGATATTAAAGTTACAGCTTCCTTCTATGGTGGCGGTATTCCCAACTCAACTCCCGGCGGTGGAGAACCAACCATCACCCGCACTCCAGAGATTAAAGGCCCCATTTACGCCTTCTTTGGTCTTGACGATCAGGGAATTCCCTTAGAACATACAGAACAGATTGAGGCTGAATTGAAGAAAAATCAGATTACTCATGCTATCTTCCGTTATCCCGGTGCAGGGCATGGCTTCTTTTGCAATCATCGGGCCAGCTACAATGCCGAAGCTGCTGCTGATGCTTGGAAAAATGTTCAAGAACTATTCCAAAAGAACCTTCAGCTTCAAAAAGTCTAAATTTTTAGGTTAGGAGCAATACAACACTAGAGGCGCACATCTGTGTGCCTCTACAACTGAACATAGGCAAAATAAGTCAAAAGCAAATTAAAAAACAAAGTATCACGTCCATGATTTCCGCCTTCAAACAACCACAAGTTAAGATTTTCCAAGGTTTTTCACTATTCCTTTTACCTGGATTATTAGCAATCTCAACAACCTTAATCAGTTGCTCAGTCCAAACCCCAAATTCAGCAAATCAAACCATTGGCTTGAAAACCAAAGTTGTCCGAATGGGGTATCAAAGTTTTGGGGATATTTTCAGACTTAAAGGATTGATCGAGAAACGTCTCAAGCCTTTAGGTATTTCCGTGGAATGGGCGCAATTTGCCGCCGGGCCACAACTGATGGAAGCGATGAATGTGGGCAGGGTTGATATTGGCTCTGTAGGCGAGACTCCCCCGATATTTGCCCAAGCGGCTGGCACATCTTTAGTTTATATTGCTAGTAATAAACCCAGTACCGGGAAAGGAAGCGGAATTATCGTTCAAAAGAATTCACCGATTCGGACTTTAGCCGATCTCAAAGGTAAAAAAGTAGTTTTTCAAAAGGGTTCTGCTTCCCATTACTTATTAATAAAAGCTTTGGAAGAGGCTGGTTTAAAATATACTGATATTCAAGCTCTTAGCCTCCCTCCTTCAGAAGCCCGTGATGCTTTTATTCAAGGAAAAATTGATGCCTGGGTAACTTGGGACCCTTATTTAGCCGTGGCCCAAAAAAAGGCCAATGCTCGTGTTTTGAGAGATGCTAGTGGCATTTCTACTCAGGGCGGATATTACATGGCAGCGCGAAAATTTGCCACAGAAAACCCGAAATTAGTGCGATTAGTTCTTGAGGAGATAGATAACACAGGTCAATGGGCTGAAAAAAACCGAGCAGAAGTTGTAAAACTGACTATTCCTCACCTCAAAATTGATGAAGATATTTTAACAACAATGGTTGGAAGGCGAACTTACGGTATAAGACCAATTACGCCTGAAATTATGGACAAACAACAGAAGATTGCAGATTTGTTTGCCAAAGAAAAAGTGATACCTAAGCCAATTAATATTAAAGAAGCGATGCTGACTAGCGAACAATATGCAGCCATCACACCGGAAACCATTAGTCAGAAATAGCGCCAGGAGATAAGAAAATGGAAGTTTTTTGGTATTTGCCGACCCAGGGAGACGAGCGTTATTTAGGTACTACAATCGGCAGGCGACCAGCCACTTATCCCTATATGCAGCAAATCGCCCAAGCTGTTGATAAATTGGGCTATGGCGGGATGTTGATTGGTACCGGACAAAAACAAGATACTTGGATTGTAGCTACTTCATTAATTTCAGTTACAGAACGCTTGCGGTTTCTTGTAGCCTTTCGCCCGGCAATTATGTCGCCTTCTTTGGCGGTTAGAATGGCTGCGACTTTTGACCAGATTTCTAATGGTCGAATTATTCTGAATGTTGTCACTGGTGGCGACACCAAAGAACTTGCAAAAGATGGGATTTTCTTAGATCATGACCAGCGTTATGAACTTACAGATGAGTTTTTGACAATTTGGCGATCGCTCATGCAAGGTGAAGAAGTAACCTATAGTGGTCGCCATTTGCAAGTTCAAGGGGCAAAACTCCAATTTCCTCCCGTACAAAAGCCTTATCCCACCTTATATTTTGGCGGTTCTTCAGATGCGGCGCTCCAAGTTGCAGCAAAACATATTGATGTGTATTTAACTTGGGGTGAACCACCAGATCGAGTTGCCGAAAAGATTACAAAAGTACGGCGATTAGCAGCAGAACAAGGTAGAACAGTCCGCTTTGGGATTCGGATGCACGTCATAGTCAGGGAAACTACGCAAAAAGCTTGGGATGCGGCTAATGAACTGATTCAGTATGTCGATGATGAAACCATAGCAGCCGCACATCAGCGGTTTGCTGAGTCGGAATCAGAAGGACAACGCCGCATGGCCCAACTGCATAAAGGTAATCGCCAAAACCTAGAAATTAGCCCCAACTTATGGGCAGGTGTTGGCTTAGTACGTGGCGGCGCTGGGACTGCCTTAGTTGGAGATCCAGACACAGTTGCAGCACGAATGCTGGAATATGCCGATTTAGGAATTGATACCTTTGTTTTCTCAGGTTATCCCCATCTCGAAGAAGCTTATCGAGTTGCAGAATTATTATTTCCCAGGTTGCCATTACAAACTCCAGCGATCGCATTACCGCAGCAGGTTGCAAGTACATTCAGTGAATTTGTTACCAAAACAGATTTACTCAAACCCCAGCCAGTGTAAGCAATTCAAAATCCAAAAACTAACGTGATTTAACTCATAACACCCTAGTACAACATTGCATAAATTCGGCAAAACTCTGCGTTCCTCTGCGCTACGCCAGTTGCTACAACGCGGGGAACCCGCGCAACGCACTGGCTTAACTTTGCGTGCCTCTGCATTTAAAAACACAACGATTTTACAAAAAAAAGCATGAGTACGAAAAAACCTCAACTTAGATTAGGTGCATTCTTGCCCAGCACTGGTCATCACGTAGCGTCATGGCGACACCCCGAAGCCCAAGCTAATGCTGGTTTGAACTTTCAGCATTATAAAAAGCTGGCACAGACGGCAGAACGCGGCAAATTTGACATGATCTTCTTTGCAGATGGTGTGGCTGTGCGCGACCGCAATCAAAGCGCCGACCTTTTGAGCCGGAATGGTAAACTCGTCCACTTTGAACCTCTTACCCTGTTGTCGGCTTTGTCTGTGGTCACGGAAAACATCGGTTTGACGGCCACAGTATCAACCACCTACAACGAGCCTTATCATCTCGCCCGCAAATTTGCATCATTAGATTATCTTAGCGGTGGCCGTGCCGGTTGGAATCTCGTAACTTCTGCTACCGAAGCTGAAGCGTTGAATTTCAATCGGGAAAAGCACATGGAGCATACCCTACGTTATCAACGTGCCAAAGAGTTTGTGGATGTAGTCACGAAACTCTGGGATAGTTGGGAGGACGACGCCTTCTTACATGATAAGGAATCGGGTATTTACTTCGATCCAAATAAACTGCACGTTCCCAACCACAAAGGCGAGCATTTTTCAGTACGCGGCCCGCTGAATGTGGCGCGTCCCATCCAAGGTTATCCGGTGATCATTCAAGCTGGGTCTTCCGAGGATGGTAAGGATCTGGCTGCACAAACGGCGGAGGTAATTTTTACTGCCCAGCAGACCTTGGCAGAAGCTCAGGCATTCTATACAGATGTGAAAGGGAGACTGGCTCAATACGGGCGCTCACCTGACCATCTTAAGATTATGCCAGGTGTATTCCCAGTTATCGGCAAAACCGAGCAAGAAGCTAAAGACAGATTCGATCAGATTCAGGAGTTGATCGATCCGGTAGTCGGCTTAAATTTGCTTGGCTCAATGATCGGTGGATTTGACCTATCCGGCTATCCATTGGACGGGCCGTTGCCGGAGCTACCAGAGACTAACGGGGGTAAAAGCCGTCAGCAACTTCTGATTGACCTAGCTAACAGAGAGAATTTAACGATTCGACAGCTGTATTTGTCGATAGCTGGAGCGCGTGGGCATCGTCAGATTTTAGGCACACCAGAACAAATTGCCGATCAGCTAGAAGATTGGTTTGTCAATGGTGGGGCAGATGGCTTTAATATTATGCCGCCCTGGTTGCCGGGAGGATTGGATGAGTTTGTAGACTTGGTAATTCCTGAATTGCAACGTCGCGGTCTGTTCCGTACAGAGTATGAAGCAGGAACCCTGCGCGAAAATCTTGGTTTACCTCGTCCGGTAAATCAGTTTAGCAAAGTTGCTACTCGTGAAGCGGCGATCGCCTAACTTTTTCTAAAGCAAGTTTTGCAGCAAAAAGGCTCAAGCATTCCTGCCTGAGCCATAACTAAATTCAATTTATAGATTAGCTTCAAGAACTATATCTTTCGATCGGTAGTGGATCAGCTCAGTTAAAATTTATCACCATAGTAATGTAAGATAATTATCTGGATGATGTCTGGTTGATATCTATAACCTCAACAAAGTCTAAATTACTAAAGCTGAGAGTTGGGAAACTCCGGTGAAATTCCGGGACTGTGCCGCAGCTGTGATGGGATGACCCAAGTCAGAATGCCAACTCTCAGGATGTCCTCAAGACACACTCACCGTCTACTCCCTGCGTTGCACGGGGAAGGAGTTCTAAGTTTGGTTTCTAGATTTGCCACTTGTCCTGGCTTGTTTTATGCTACTCCTGCCGCAGATGGTATATTATCTCGCGTTAGAATACCAGGTGGAATTATTAGTAGTCAGCAGTGCCGTGCGATCGCAGATATAGCAGAACAGCACGGTGGCGGCTATCTAGATGTGACTAATCGAGCTAACCTACAAGTTCGTGAAATCCGCACCGGGATAAATGCTGAGGTTCTGAAATATCTACAAAATATGGGATTGGGTTCTGACAATACTGTTGTAGACCAAATCCGCAATATTATGACCAGTCCAACTGCTGGTATCGATCCCCAAGAATTAATCGACACTCGCCCTTTTGTCCAAGGTTGGGATGATTATATTGCTGCACATCCGGCGCTTTCGGGACTGTCGGCCAAATTTAGCGTTTGCTTTGATGGTGGTGGGATAATTCAAGTGTGCGATCGCTTGAATGATATCGCCTTTGCAGCTGTCTTACTTAACGATCAGGTTTATTTTCGTCTCTATCTCAGTGTTGGCGAGAACGGTCAACCCCCCAGCGATACGGGAATTTTGTTATCACCAGAAGACTGTTTGCCCGTCTTAGCAGCTTTAGCGGATGTCTATCTAGCTTATAGTCATCCTACGAGTAAGCGGCGGCTACGTTTGAGAGAGTTATTGAATACTTTGGGTTGTGAAAATTATCTCCAAGAAGTTGAGCAGCGTTTACCTTTTTCTTTTTTGTACAGTGAAATAAGAAAAGACCTACTCTCCGAGCAAGGCAAGCTACGGTGTACACACAAGTCTGAAACAGTTCACTCATCAGAGTTTAAGCGTAAGTTTTACCCCTCCCTAACCCTCCCCTTTCCAAGGGGAGGGAACTGTATTTCTAGTTTCCCCCCTTTCCAAGGGGGGATTAAGGGGGGTAATTCGATGTGTGTGTACACTGTAGAGGAAGGCAAAGGGGAAAAATATCAGCATATTGGCATCCATCCCCAACGTCAGCAAGGCTTATTTTACATTGGTGTTGTCTTGCCCCTTGGCCGATTGGAAAGTAGACAGATACGCGGTTTAGCAGATTTAGCAGCAAAATACGGTAGTGGAACTCTCAGGCTAACCCCTTGGCAAAATTTGCTCCTGACAGATATTCCTCAACGATGGGTTGCTGATGTCCAAAGTGAAATTGCTTTATTAGGATTAGATTGCTCTGCAACCAATATCAAGGGCGGATTAGTTGCCTGTTCAGGAAAAAAAGGTTGCGCCGCTTCTGCCACTGACACTAAAAGTCATGCGTTGGCATTGGCAGAGTATCTTAAAACTCGCGTTACTCTCGATTACCCAGTTAATATCCACTTTACTGGCTGCGAAAAATCTTGTGCCCAGCATAGCAAAAGTGATATTACTCTCCTTGGCGTCAGCATTGAGGCTGAAAATAGAACTGTGGAAGGTTATCACGTTTATGTTGGTGACAGCAATCAGAAATTCGGACGCGAACTATATCAATATGTAAATTTTGCTGAATTACCTACATTAATAGAGCGGATGCTATATGTATATAAAATTCAACGCTTAAATTCTGATAAGTCCTTTGGAGAATTTGCTAATCGATATCCAATAGCACAATTACAGCAGTTATTTAATAAATATTTAGAAAATGGAACCACAGATAAATACAGATGATTGATTCCTCCCTTTCTCTGACTCTGTGTTCTTTGCGGTTAATTAAATTAGGTATTCTTCTATTAAAAAAGAAGTATCTATACTAACTAACAAATCAATCCAAAATTTAAAATCTAAAATCCCAAATTGAATGCCCGACTATATCCGAGATGCCAACGAAATTTACCGTAATTCCTTCGCAATCATTCGGTCAGAAGCGAACCTAGATGTGCTGCCACCAGATGTAGCAAAAGTTGCTGTGCGTCTAATTCATGCCTGTGGAATGACGGATATTGTCACAGACTTGGGATATTCACCAACAGCAGTGCAATCCGCAAGAGCAGCACTGGCCGCAGGAGCGCCAATACTGTGCGATTGCCGAATGGTTGCTGATGGCGTTACCAGACGGCGGTTGTCTGCAAACAATCAAGTTATCTGTACCCTCAACGAGCCAGAAGTGCCAGAACTTTCCCAGCGTATGGGTACTACAAGGTCGGCGGCAGCTATAGAATTATGGCGATCGCACCTGGAAGGCTCAGTAATTGCAATTGGGAATGCGCCCACAGCCCTGTTCCGACTGTTAGAAATACTCGATGCAGGAGTGCCCAAACCTGCGATTATCTTGGGCTTTCCAGTGGGCTTTGTCGGTGCAGCCGAATCAAAAGCCGCACTGGCAGCAGATAGCAGGAATGTACCATTTTTAACCTTACACGGTCGGCGCGGTGGAAGTGCGATCGCGGCAGCAGCAGTTAACGCCCTGGCAACGGAGGAAGAATGAATATGCAACCTAAAGGTCGTCTTTATGGAATTGGTGTCGGCCCGGGCGATCCCGAACTATTGACCCTCAAAGCGCTGCGGTTATTACGTGCGGCTCCTGTAGTAGCTTATCAATCAGCCACAGATAAAGAAAGTATCGCTAGAGCGATCGTGGCGCAGTATCTTCCTGGCAATCAAATCGAGGTACTATTTCACCTCCCCCGCGCTTTGGAACCAGAAAAGGCAAAATCTATTTATGACCAGGAAATTGAACCAATTGCCGAGCATCTAGCAGCAGGTCGAGATGTCGTGGTACTGTGCGAGGGCGATCCATTTTTCTATGGTTCATTTATGTACCTGTTCACGCGGTTATGCGACCAATACGAAACAGAAGTTGTCCCCGGAGTTTCCTCGCTGATGACTTGTCCGGTAGCCTTGGGTGTACCTTTCACCTACTACAATGATATTCTCACAGTCTTACCCGCCCCGTTGCCAGCAGAAGAACTGACTACACATCTGCTAATGACTGATGCCGCCGCAATTATGAAGCTAGGTCGTCACTTTACCAAAGTACGAGATATCCTGCATAAATTAGGGCTAGCGTCACGAGCAAGATATATTGAGCGGGCATCAACATCACAGCAACGTATCATCCCCCTAGATGAAGTCGATCCAGCCGAGGTACCCTATTTCTCAATGATTGTAATTCCCACCAAAAATCGACTATAGACTGATCTTTCCTTTTTAGTTAAGGTATTCTTTAACTGATGATTAAGACTTGACCATAAAGAAATACTTCAATAAAAGTTGATGGCTTCTAATAGCACCTTCACTCCTGATACGATCGCTGCTGGCTTTCATGCCCTGTCTGACCCCCTACGGATTAAGGTATTAGAACTGCTGCGCTCTCAAGAACTATGCGTCTGTGACCTGTGTGAACACCTGGGAACTACTCAATCTAAACTGTCTTTTCACCTCAAAACCTTGAAAGAAGCGGGTTTAGTTCGCGCTCGTCAAGAAGGGCGCTGGATTTACTACAGCCTCAATCTACCGCAGTTTGCTGTCTTAGAGCAGTATTTAGCAGAATTCCGCCGCTTTAGCCCCATATTACCTATTCGTCCCCCCTGCGATCCTTAAATATTCATCAATTTTTTTTGTAATATTTCGTTTAATTTTAGTTTTATAGGCATTGATAAATCAATTTTTTTTGAAATGATGGAGATATACTCTTGATATAACTCACGAATTTTAGATTTTCAATTTTGGATGTTGGATTGAATAATCTGAAATTTCTGCTCGAAGCTCCTGCATTCATGTATGGGGTTAATTGTAATGAACAAAAATACTTCAAAACGCCTCTCTTTTATTGACCGTTTCCTAACCTTGTGGATTTTTTTAGCAATGGCGATCGGTGTTGGTCTAGGCTATTTCTTTCCTGGAGTAGAAGCCTTTATCAATCAGTTCCAGGTGGGAGCAACCAATATAGCGATCGCCATCGGGTTAATTTTGATGATGTATCCGCCCTTAGCCAAGGTGCGGTATGAAGAATTAGGGGATGTATTTCGCAACGGAAAAATTCTTGGTGTTTCACTAATTCAAAATTGGATCGTTGGGCCAATTTTGATGTTTGCTCTGGCAGCTATCTTCTTACATAATTACCCAGAATACATGACAGGATTGATTCTGATTGGATTAGCCCGGTGTATTGCAATGGTAGTTGTGTGGAGTGACTTGGCACGAGGCAATACAGAATATACGGCTGGCTTGGTTGCCTTTAATAGCATCTTTCAAGTCATCTTTTATAGTCCTTATGCCTGGTTTTTCATTACTGTACTGCCGCCACTGTTTGGTTTACAAGGCAGTGTTGTTAATGTCAGCATTGCTGAGATTGCCAAAAGTGTGTTTATCTATCTCGGTATTCCCTTTTTAGCTGGATTTTTCACTCGTTACTTCTTAGTAAAAGTGAAAAGCAAGCAGTGGTATCACGAGGAATTTGTGCCTAAAATCAGCCCCATCACACTGATTGCTTTATTATTTACAATCGTCGTTATGTTCAGCTTGAAAGGGAATTTGATTGTTCAGATCCCCTTCGATGTGGTGAAGATTGCAATTCCCTTGATCGTCTACTTCTTCATCATGTTTTTGGTCAGCTTTTACATGGCTTGGCGCGTTAAAACAGACTATTCTAGAGCCGCAAGTGTCGCCTTTACATCGGCAGGAAATAATTTTGAACTAGCGATCGCAGTGGCGATCGCAGTATTTGGCATTAATTCGGGTGTTGCTTTTGCCGCCGTCGTCGGGCCTCTGGTGGAAGTGCCTGTATTGATTGGTCTGGTTAATGTGGCTTTCTGGTTTGAAAAACGTTATTTTTTGCCATCTGAATCGAGAATCTTTTAAATTTAGCCAAATTATTCAAAGGAGTTGAACCATGAAACGTGTGATGTTTGTCTGCAAAAAGAATTCTGCCCGTTCCCAAATGGCGGAAGGTTTTGCTAAAACTCTTGGTAAAGGAAAGATTGCAGTGATTAGCTCTGGGTTGGAAGCAAGTCAGGTTAGACCAGAAGCGATCGCAACCATGAAAGAAATTGGTATCGACATTACCGATCAACACTCCAAACCCCTGAGTGATTTCCAAGCACAAGACTTTGATATCGTGATTTCTTTGTGTGGCTGTGGCGTAAATTTACCGCCTGAGTGGGTTGTGCGAGAAGTATTTGAAGATTGGCAGTTAGACGATCCAGCAGAACAACCAGAAATTTTTCCGAGAGTCCGCGATGAAATCAAAGAACGGGTCACTCAATTAATTGAGTCTGTAAATCAAGAAATTACACCTGCTTGATAAGCATTACAAGGATGCTTTATTTCTTGGAAATCCCTAACCAATTATCATGACGACATTTGACCATCCCCCCAGAATTTTATTTTTGTATGGCTCCCTGCGCGAGCGTTCCTATAGCCGCCTTTTGGCAGAGGAAGCCGCACGCATCATTGAAGAATTTGGAGCAGAGGTGAAGTTTTTCGATCCCCGTGAACTGCCGATTTACGGTAGCGTACTTGACACCCACACAAAGGTGCAGGAGTTGCGTCAATTAAGCTTGTGGTCAGAAGGGCAAGTTTGGTCTAGCCCAGAGTTGCACGGTCAGATTTCTGGCATTATGAAAAATCAAATTGATTGGATTCCGCTCAGTATTGGAGCCGTTCGCCCGACTCAAGGAAGAACTTTGGCTGTGATGCAAGTGAGTGGAGGATCTCAGTCTTTTAACGCTGTCAACACATTAAGAATTCTTGGACGCTGGATGCGGATGTTCGCGATCCCCAATCAATCGTCAGTCGCTAAAGCATATCAGGAGTTTAACGAAGACGGCACTATGAAAGATTCGCCCTACCGCGATCGCGTTGTCGATGTGATGGAAGAACTTTACAAATTTACCTTGCTATTGCGTGACAAAGTTGATTATCTCACAGACCGCTATAGCGAACGTAAGGAAAAAGCTGCCAAAGAGACAATCAAGATAGCTTCTCAATTTCTTGAAATTAACTTTAAAACAAATTGACTATTGAGCATCCAAAAAAAGATAACCTCCTGGCAGATTGAACCAGGAGATTGAAAAAAATTGATTCATCTTTACAAGCGTTGTAGCAGACTCAAACCGTGGCTATCAGTACCACAGGTATTGAAAAGAAAGTATTCATCAGCCAACTTTTGCACTTGTTCTGATTCCAATACGCTGGGTTTCCAAGGGTTAGGGTTATTGTAGGCGTAGAAAGTTTCCACACCATCAATGCCCTTTTCGGACGCAGCTGGAATTAAGTCAAAAAGCGATCGCTTGTAACGAGCTGGATGAGCCAGAACTGCCAATCCCCCAGCTTCATGAATAGCGGCAATCACGTTACTTGCCTGATATTCTTGCCCTGTAGTCGGCCTTCTTTGCAGATAGGGTTTCATACTAGGATGTTCTGTTGCAAAAGCGTAAGCCAAAATGTGAACTTCTATATTCAAAAGGCTGGCATTGATTTCCACGCCACTCCACAGGTGAGGAGTGGTTACATGAGGATTATTCCACTTCCAATCTTCTAACCAAGCAAGGGCCGCTTGATAGCCGAGAATACCATGATGATCGGTGATGGCTAACCCTTTTAACCCAATAGCGATCGCCTGCTCCATCAATGCACTAGGCTGCAATCTACCATCCGAGTAGACAGTGTGCATGTGAAAGTTGAATAACTTTGGACAACTATGCGCATCAATGTTACGGAATACTTGCTTTAAAAGTTCTGCCGAAGTTGTAGTACGGGTCAAATTTACAGCCATAACCCCCTCTGAAGAAAAATATTTATCCTTAACACACCAAAATGCCACATCTTTGGATGAGAAAGAACCTACACTAAAAATTAGTATCGGCTGCTACTTTCTCAGCTTTCTCAGCAAATTTTTCAATATGTTAAGACTACGTTAGCAAATCTTAATCTCAGCAGTCATGGGTGATTCGCACTACTTTATTATTAGGTAGTAGTAAATGTTACATCCAGTTTTTCATAAATGCACCTATAGCATCTGTGCTAAATGACCTAGAAAAGAAAGGTTTAGTACGGTAATTATTTCTAATAAGCCGGAAATGCAAATTGATTTTGTGTGTAAAAAATATTATTTTTCTCTGTAATTACAGCTTTTTTCT
Organism: Nostoc sp. DedQUE08; assembly: GCF_034530895.1. Lineage (NCBI taxonomy): Bacteria > Bacillati > Cyanobacteriota > Cyanophyceae > Nostocales > Nostocaceae > Nostoc > Nostoc sp. DedQUE08. The sequence continues at coordinate 78,982 of NZ_JAVRCD010000016.1, read as the reverse complement.
AACCAAAATGACTTTAGCATAAGCGTAGCTCACCGCAGGCATCGCATAAGTGAGCCTAAAATAGCTTCGAGAAAACTAGCGATGTCTACGACTGGCTATGCCTACGCTTGGGTTGCATTATACCCCTCGCGCAATTCCAAAAGAATCTCCCTTCAAGGTGACTCCAAGGGGTTCTATCACTACCTCGCGGGAAAGAGACGCTTCAACTCTTCCAGCGATCGCAGCCGAAAGTTGATGTTCTCTTGCAAGTAGGACAATTCTCTCTGCATCCTGCTTTGATTCTGTATAGAATGCGAATCCTGCACCGTAATTGAACACCGAAAGCATCGTCTCGGCCCCGCCCTCAAGATGACTCTCAACAAATGTAAATATCTCTGGTACTGGGAGCATTGTTTCGATAACGTACCGAAGCGGCTTCACCGACCGCATCAGCTTTTGCCAACCATGACCAGTGATATTCTCCATCGCTGTGGGACGAATTCCTTCGCCCAGCACCGCCTGTACAAGGGACGTGTAAAGATACGAAGCAGCATTCATCGCTTCCCAGAACTCTTGCCCACTCGGAAGTTTTGTTCTGTAGCCATCAGGAAGCGACTCAGCAAGCTTTCGCAGTGGGGTAAAACCGTTCTCATGGGGGCCCGAACTTTCCACCAAAACAATGGTATTTCCGGCATCCAGACGCGAGCTATCAATAGGAGCGACACCAGCCGGCATAACCCCAAAAACCGAGCCAGCGATGTCGAGCCGCCCTGGAATCATCTTGGTTTTTAGTTGAGGAGTTTCCCCTGAGAGATAGACACACCCGACTCGTTTGCAGCCTTCTACTACTCCATCAAGAAACCCATCAAGGAAAGCGGGAGTAAAAATTGTTTCAGGAGTACTCGAAGGCAGATAAAGACCGAGAAGTATAGTCTGCATACCTGAAGTTGCGGCGTCGTTCGTCAGACACGAGATGATCTTAATCCCAATGTTCCACCAGAATCGTCGAAGTTCTTCTTCGGAAAGATCGTCAGGGCGGGTATCGTCTGCGGTGCCCAGTCCTTCCGGCACAAGTGTCATCGAAAGTTCTTTAGCCCCCGCCTGTACAAACGGAGCAAGGTTGAAGCTGAAAGCGTTAGCACTTGCTCCCAAACCTGACGCGGGGACGATGCCATAAGCGCTTGCAAAGCCAAGTGTGCGTTTTGCAGCATCAATGAAGCGTCGTTTTGCAGCATCGAGAGTATCGTAATCGACTTGATCGAGAGCTTGAGCCATCAGGTTGTGTTTTAAGTTAAGAGTTAGGAGTTAGGAGTTAAAAGTTAGCAAAACTCATAACTCATAACTCCTCACTTTAAAATACCTCATCTTCAATACCACGCCACCATTCACCTAATTTCATCAAGTCTTGGTAAATATCTTCTAATTCTTTGGTATAAACATCGTTTGTCAGAGTTGCTCGACGCTCTTGCAATTTTTTGAGACGCAGTTGTACCAATACCCAAGGTTTAGAGATGCTATTCGTTGCTTCGATGTATTGCGCTAGTTCTTTGCTATCCATATATTTTATATTTTGATTTCTCCACCATCCCCCTCAACGCCTAACCAAAAACAGTCACGATATTAGTACAATGTCAAGCTAGTTTTCAGGGTTTGTAGTCAGGACTTTAGTGCTTAGAAAATAAGGACTAAAGTCCTGACTACGAACTCACTTACCCATCAATTTAAACTTGACTGACTACTGTCGTGACTGCTGACAAAGGTGTTAAGTGAATTATTTCTACTTTAAATATCTGGCACAAACTACGTAGCCGCAAATTAGCTGACTAAAAGACATCGCAACCAGTTCAAAACTGGCAAGTAATTAAGCTTTAGCCAAGTTTTCAGCAGCGAAGTCCCAGTTGACCAAGTTTTCTAGGAAATTCTTGATGAACGCTGGACGGGCGTTTTTATAGTCAATGTAGTAGGCGTGTTCCCAAACATCCAAGGTTAAGAGTGCCTTCTTACCATGAGCTAGGGGATTTTCTGCATTTGGTGTTTTGATCACCTTTAGCGTACCACCATCATCGATCAGCCAAGACCACCCACTGCCGAATTGAGTTGCAGCCGCGTTAGAGAACTCTTCCTTGAATTTGTCAAAGCTACCAAAATCTTTATCGATTTTGGCTGCGAGTTCACCTGTGGGTGTGCCACCACCTTGTGGTTTCAAAGAATTCCAGAAGAAGGTGTGGTTCCAAACTTGGGCAGCGTTGTTGAAGATTCCCACTTTAGAGGAGTCTTGGAAAGAAGTTTTAATCACTTCTTCCAGAGACTTATCAGCAAGTTCTGTACCTTCAGTGAGCTTGTTGAGGTTGTCTACATAAGCTTTGTGATGCTTGCCATAGTGATACTCGAAAGTTTCAGCTTTCATACCAAAAGGCTCTAGAGCATCTTTTTCAAAGGGTAGTGGGGGTTGTACAAATGCCATTGTGTCAAATCCTCTCTTTAGCGGTTTCTAGTTTGTAAGCTATTGCAGAAGTTTGGGAAATTAATAGCTTTTATTTTTAGAGGTTTTATGCCTTTGATTAGTGAAACATAAAACTTAACATCGTCATTCTACTACCAAAGTGAAGACGGAAACAAAGTACTTTGTTGATAAGTCAAATCGCTAGCAATTCCTGACTATAAATAAAAATGACTAATGTTTTATAACTAAAGGCTAATAACTAAATAGCATTTAGCAATTAAAACTTTAATACTTCTATCTTTAGTAAGATTAATTACGATTTTAAAAATCAGTCGAAAGCGAGATGATTTATTTTTAAAAAAATGTAGATTAAATTAATAATTGTTTACACTTGACTATAAGTATTAATTTTCAAATTAAAATAGCCAATAGTTAACTTACATCTATTTTATTTTTAAATACAGTTTTAAAGATGGTAAGTGAATAATCACTCACCACCCTTTGAAACTAAAAAACTAACAGCAAATAGTAGTAATTAACACTGAGATAAATGCTGTTGGTAATAGTTAACGATTTGTGCCGTGACTTCAGACACATCCAAACCATCAGTTTGAAGTTCGATCGCATCTGCTGCTTTCTGCAAAGGAGAAACCTTACGTGTACTATCTTTCCAGTCACGTTCGGCGATGTCGTGTTCCAACTGTTCTAAACTCACTTCAGGTTGACCTTGGGTGTTAAAGTCTTGCTGGCGGCGACGGGCGCGTTCGCTTACAGAAGCGGTTAAGAAGATTTTAACTTCGGCATCGGGAAATACGTGAGTACCGATATCTCGACCTTCAGCAACTAAACCACCTTTTTTACCCCAGCTTTGCTGTTGTTTAACCAGTGCTTGACGGACTGCGCTTTGTGCCGCGATCGCAGATACTTGAGATGTTACCTCAATGGTGCGAATTGCCTGGGTAACATCAGTACCATCAATCCAAACCTGCACGGACGATTGTAAATCCTGGGTAGGAGTCAGTTCAATTTTACACTGGTTAGTTAATTCAGCGATCGCACACTCATCGTCAATAGCAATTTTCTTTTGCAGTACTAACCAAGTGACAGCACGGTACATCGCTCCTGTATCTAAATAAACTAAATTCAGGTTTGCTGCCACTTGCCGCGCCACTGTGGATTTTCCAGCGCCGGCTGGGCCATCAATGGCGATAATGGGTTGACGATCGCGCAATATGATATTGTCAATCAAACGTGTAGCACCAAAACGAGCTGCGATCGCCAACATTCCTTCCTCCTCAACTTTTTCTAAAGACATCAACGTAGTCGGTTCAACCAATTCAATATATTCCACACAGGCCGTGCTGACCATTGCCACTTCTTGCTGTACCACTGCTATCAACTTGTTACTATTGCGATCGCCTGCAATGAATGCAGCTTGGGCTTGTCGCAAGCCACGATATAATACCGCTGCTTGCTCTTTTGCCGTTGCCGTCAAATATTGATTGCGAGAACTGAACGCCAGACCCGACGCTTCCCGTACTGTTGGACAAGCAACAATTTCTACTGGCAAATTTAAGTCAGCTACTAAGCGTTTAATAATTGCTAGTTGCTGACCATCCTTTTCACCAAAGTAGGCACGGTCAGGCTGTACCAAATTGAAAAGTTTGGTAACAATCGTAGCGACACCCTGAAAGTGACCTTGCCGAGAACGACCACACAAGCCTGTCATCATAGCAGATGGAGGGATAACTTGTGTAACCTTTGATTCTTGTATACTCTTCTGAGGAACAGCCATTTCTTCCGGAGTCGGTGCAAAAATGGCATCTACCCCAGCTTGTTCGCAAAGTTGTTGGTCTTGCTCTAAAGTGCGAGGATAGCGTTGATAATCCTCGTTAGGAGCAAATTGCAGGGGATTGACGAAAATACTCACAATCACCGTAGAATTTTCGTGCCGCGCCCGTTGGATCAAGCTTAAATGACCTTGATGCAAATTTCCCATCGTTGGCACCAGACCGACTGCCGTCTTATACCAGCCAGTCATTTCATCTAATCTCAGATCCTCAGCAACCGCAATTAGCTTGTTTTCTGAGCAGCGTTTAGTTAAATAGCAGCGTAAAGCTGCGACTGTTGTCAGCAGGCGCACAAAAATACCCCTAGTTCTTATCGATCCCTCCCCCGTTAGTTTATATCCGAAATAGAGGGAAGAGTTGATTGAACTAGGGGAATTAAGTGATACGGAACTGGGATTGGGGATTGAGGATTGGGTATTGGAGATTGGGTATTGGGGATTGAAAATACTTTTTCCTAGTCCCCAGCCCCTAATTCCCAGTCCCCAGTCCCTAGATTATTTCCCCAATACTTCAATATGCACTGGCGCTACGCCACTGCCCATCATTCCCAAAATTCGAGCCGCGCCGGCAGACACGTCAATGACTCGACCCCGAATGAATGGGCCTCGGTCATTAATCCGCAGCACTACGGAACGACCGTTGCGAGTGTTAGTTACACGAACTTGCGTACCAAAGGGTAAACTGCGATGAGCGGCAGTCATTGCTTCTGGATTAAATCTCTGACCGCTAGCAGTGCGATTACCAGAACCATCATAGCCGTAATAAGAAGCCATTCCTCTCAGGGTGGCTCGCACTACTCCGACGGCAATCTGTTGAGGCAGCTTTGGTATTGATATTTGTTGACGGACTGGTAAATTTGCAATCTCTTTTAGGGGAGATGCATTGCCTAGTAGTCTCCGCAAGCGATTGGTTGCTTGCAATGCATCTTGCGCTAGATCGTTGGTACTACCTGCTAATCGCGTACCTTCGCTGATTTCAACCAACTCTTCGCCATTAATTTTAATTACATAGCGATCGCCATCTTGTTGGAGGGGGACGCTTTTGTTTTGCGCTTGATTGGCAGTAGATTTTTCCCCTGCTTTCCAACTGACGGTAATCTTACTCCCGTCCACGTTTTCCCGATTCAACTGGTTGATCTTAGCTGCTATTACACCAGCTATCTGAACCGGGTCATTGTCAGTGGAGCTAATCTGGTTACTCGCATCTGTTACGTTCCCAGTATTCAATGCATTTGATGAATTGCTAGCAATAAGGGCGTACCCTTGTACGCCCCCAGTATTGCCAATTGCACCAACTTTTTTAGTCTCAAGATTCGTATTTGATACAGAACTCAAAAAAGTGAGAACAGGTATATTTTTGATAAAAAGGGTTGCCGCCTTACGTCCTTTAATGTTGTGAGGATGAATTTCTGTAATCACAGCATCCAAGGTTTGTTTCCCTGCTGTTGATTGGTACTCTCCCACCTTAACCACATCAGGAGCGGGTGATTTTTGGGATGCTAGCGCATTTCCTTTGGTGGTTTGAGTGCAACCGACTGAGGGTACTCCCAAAACAGCCATAAACAGGGCAACAATAGTCCACAAATGTCTTTGATTCATGCGTCCGTTTTTGAAAGCGACTGTAGAACTTAAAGTTTTATAACTTGCGGGATCGATCGCTAATGAAAGTGATTTCCCTTTTGAAAAACTCGAACTCGTTCCGTTTTCACTTTGTTCTTTATAACTGCAACAGACTAACACGAACCTTTTAGCTTGGGGATCAGGGTTTTAGCGTAACTATGGGCCACTTTCTCAAATTCCCATTCCAATTTGAAGGTCGAAACCTTTCTCAAAAGCGGACTTTGGCTATGTAACGCTTTTCTGTGTAAGTCAAAAATTTCTTAAAAAAACTTTACGCTTATTTCACACTAAAGTAGCGATACCCTATTCACATCACTTCTAAAGGCTCACAACTACTCGTGTATTCTAGATCACATTGTTTTTGGCTATTTCCTATAAGAAGGTAATATAACTTTAATTAAATGGCATCGGCATAAATACTTAAAATCATTTATTTAAGGAAATATTTAGATTTAACTATGAATAAGTCGCGATCTGAGTTGCATCTTAAAAAATTATGCAAATTAGTTGGAGTCTGATATCTTTTTTCAAGGTTTTTTCTACTTACATCAATCATTACTTTTATTCTCCATAACTAGACTGATGTCGGTGATAAATATAACTTTAAGTAACCGTATTGCTGAGTATAAAAAAAAGGACGATACCCAAAGGAATATTTTTCAGGATTAATGACTTAAAAATTAATAAAACTTTGCGATCGCTTAAACAACAAATATTGGTTGTAACAAAAAATACATACTGTTTTGTTTAATTTCAGTAATTGCTCAAGTATGATTTTTTAGAGCAAGCTGTTTTTGACAAAATCTTTGTAACTGTAGGGATGTACAGCTGTACCTCTTCTATATATAGTAGGTATTTTGGGAAATGCCATCAGCCTAATGACAAACCAAGCACATCCAGGAGATATAGAAATAGAAGCATCGCCATTAAAAGCTGTTCTCAACGAGTTACATTCCCAGTACAAGTCTCTGCAAGAGGGTGCAGTAGCGAAATACATTCCCGAACTGGCAAAGGCAAACCCGGATTTGTTCAGCATTTGCATTGTGACAGTAGATGGTCAGGTTTATAAAGTTGGGGACTACGAGCAACTTTTTACCATTCAGTCAATTTCTAAGGTGTTTGCTTATGGACTTGCCTTAGAAGATCATGGACTGGATTATGTTTTAACTAGAGTTGGCGTTGAACCGACGGGAGATGCATTCAACGCGATTGTTTTGGATGAGCAATCGAAGCGACCTTATAATCCAATGGTAAATGCAGGTGCGATCGCCACCACTAGCTTAATCAAAGGTTCCGGCCCTACCGAACGCCTGAATCGGATGCTGGATATGTTTCACCGATATATTAGCCGCGACGTATTCGTTGACATTTCAGTTTTTACCTCAGAACGGAGTACAGGACATCGCAACCGTGCAATGGCACATTTGATGCTCAACTTTGGCATGATTGATCGGAATATTGAAGAGGCGCTGGATCTTTATTTCCAGCAGTGTGCTGTGATGGTGAATTGTCAAGACTTAGCAGTGATGGCGGCTACTCTGGCTAACAGAGGTATTAACCCGATTAACAAAGAACAGGCGGTAGATAAGCGTTATATTAAAGATATTCTGAGTGTGATGTATACCTGCGGGATGTACAACTTTGCAGGTGAGTGGGCTTATAAAATTGGGATTCCGGCGAAAAGCGGTATTTCTGGTGGGATTATTGCCGTTGTGCCCAATAAGATGGGCATTGGAGTTTTTTCACCACTGCTAGATGTGCGTGGTAATAGTGTGCGGGGGGTAAAGGTGTGTGAAGAACTTTCCCAACGGTTAGGTTTACATCTATTTGATTGTTCAGGCCAAGAGGCGAAATTTGGTTGAAAGAAGCAAAGGGTAGAGGAATTTTATTTTATAGTTCTTTTAAGACGAGAGTCGGGATTAATATTATGCATGAAGTTTCAAAGCAAACTATAAAGACAGCACAAAAACATGCTCAAAAAGCAATTGAGCATAGCAAAGAGATACAAGAGTTGGGTAAGAGTTTAGAAACAGATGACCAAATCGATCCCGAACAAAAAGAACGTATTGAAGCCTATGGAAAAACCATGCACGAACACGCGCAGAAATTTCAAGATTTGGCGCACAGACTAATAGAAGATCCTTCAACAGATGTATATTCTGAAGCAGTAGAGGAGCATACGAAGGTAAATCAAGCCCATATCGAAGCAATTAAAGAACTTCAAAAGATACAACCGCCAGCTTAAATGAGATATCAACTGATGCAGTTGAGGAAAATTAAATTCTTGGTGATTGATAAAGAACTTCAGATTAGTATAAATGTACTATTAATCTGCGGCTTCTCTGCCTACTGCCCTGCTCCCTACTCCTCTTGCACTAGTTAATTACCTTTTAGCAAAGTCCAGAAGTAGCCATCTGGTGCAACAAAGGAAAAACTCGGCTCGCCAAACTCATTACTAATAATATCTGTAACTTTTTGTACAGTACTTGCCTTGATGCGATCGTAATACTCCTGTATTCCCTTAACCCGATAGGTATATAAAGACATACCCAAGCTACCTGGTTGGGCTGCCTCAAAGTGCGATTCTAAATTAATATTTTCTGGGAATCGAATGATGTAAAGCCTACCACTGCGTACAGCCATCAAGTCAGACTTAGAAGAACGAGGATCATCAAAGGTAGTGAGAATAAACTTTTCACCAGGATTAAGGTCAAAAATATCTCGACCGGCTGGCGAAGATTCATAGCTAGTTTCGACACCATCACGCACACGCAGCAAACCTAAAACTTCTTCATAAAACTTCAGGGTTTCTTTGCTATCATCTTGAACGATGATCCCCATATGGGTAAACTGACTAGCCTTGAGAGCAGCATTGTGGTTAACTTGTCCGTAATCCGGTAGTGTATAGCCAAACCGTTGAAATAGAAGCTGGCGAGCTAAGGGTTGCAGTAGCAGCATTTCTCGTACACCAACTGCTGGCTCAATAAATGGACGGCTTTTCCTCTCTTTGTTGTAGATGACTTCCCAATAAGGGTTAGTGTGCCTAATAGGCAAACCTGCGGCTTTTGCATTTTCTATATGATTTAAGATACTTAACACATCTGCTGTTAAGCTTGCCGCCCAGCGATTTCCCTTAATTTTCATCGACGCTGTTCCTAAACCTTGATGGGTGGGGTTTTGCCAAACCATCAGCCGAATCAAACCATGATCTGTATTTTGGTGGTAGAGGCGGATTGAGCGTAAAGATGAATTCACACCATATAATTGATTGGCTACATCTGCGGTTAATTGACCCACTTGACCAATGCGATAGCCAAATTGCTCCCAATACTGAATTACAGAAATTGGCTCTGTGATGCCGATACAGATTTCATAGATACCTTCTATTGCAGTTTGTTGTTCGTGAGTCATACCAATTTGGGATTTTAGATTTTAGATTGGGTCAAAATAGACTTTTAAAAGATTCTCTCAAGGGGGAGCAGGGTGATTTCATATAACGAGAGAAAAATCCCATACTCTTATTTCTTTGTCGGTTAACTATGGAAACTAAATCACAACTGAATCGAAATTTAGGGCTTACATATTTTTCTACCATCAAATGAAACCACCCTGCACTTTTCTCAAGAGGGGAGGATGTCAAAATTCTTCTGCTTGAGGAAGCGGGAAGACTTCACCAGCCAAGTAAGCTTGAAAGTGCTTTTGGAAGTACAACCAGGAAGTCATATCTTCGCCATCTGTCAATGCTTTTGGGGCTTGCTTATATAGAGGAATACGGTTATTAATTTCGTCTTGCAGCACTGGGGGCAGTTCTGTTAAACCATTGACTTTGCTGCCAACAGCACTGTAGATTAGCTGACCGGGGCGATCGCCCATTTTCATCCAGGGAAGCCATTGACCAATTCGATCCCAACTCAATTTGAGTTCAGAAACAGATTTCAGTGCTGGGTTGAATAAATCTGCGGTTGGCACAGTTAATTTAAACAATTCCGCTGCCTGATAAATTGGATTTGGGCTGTATTCGGCAAATTTGCGATCGTCTGCTAAGGGATTGGGGTAATAAGGAAATATATCAAAAACGAAGGTTGTGCTGTCACCATCGACCTGTGCGGGGAAGTTTCCTTCAAACTTTCCCTGCACAGGATTATTGGCAACGTGAATCACCGGAACTGTCTCGCCTGTCCAGGGGTTTTCCCATTTGGATAAAACCTCATCTGTTTTTGGGTTGAGGTAGTAAGTTAGTTCCCTAGAAGTAAAATCCCAGCTACCCTCTGCTGTGGGAATACATCGGCTAACGCTTAATCCCAGCATCTTAAACAGGAGTTGTCTTTTCTCACCGGGGATAAAAGCGTAAATTTTACCTTTCCAAATCAGGAAAGTGGATTCGCTAGGGTCGAGGGAAGAACGAGTTTTAACCCAATGCTGCGCTTCAAGTTCTTGGATTTGGGCAACCATTTAAAGCATCCTTAGTATTTGAATAACAACAAAAGAATAAGCTATCAGCATTCAAGTTGCATTTTTAAAAGTTGGGAGTGGGCAAGGGAGACAAGGTGACAAAAGCTTAGAACTTACAACAAGTCTTTCCCCTTGTCCCCAATTCTCTAAGTGACCTTGTCCTCTTTCCCATACTCCATGCCCCATTCCTAATGCCTTTATCAATTAAACTGGTTCAGAAAGTTGCTTATCCAGACGGCGAAACAAAAACAGCCAAAGCGGTAGAGAACTATTAATCGCAATTAGTCGCACTAAATGACCAGTTGTGACAATTTCAACATTATGATTCAATGCCAGGGAAACTAAGATCATTTCTGCCGATCCTCCTGGCGCTGTGACTAAAAGACACGTTAACCAATCCCAAGAGGTTAATTGCATTGCAAGTATAGCAGCGATCGCTCCAGCTACGAGAGTCATCCCCACAGACATCAAGGCATAGGCGACAGTCCGCTTTCTAAAGTTGGGTTTGTCTCCCCAATATTCACCAATAGTAATTCCCAACAGCATTTGGCCCAATAAGTTTATTATTGGTGGCGGACTAAAGCTAATATCACCTACAAAAGGCAGCCAATGTAGCAAAGGATTAAACCCGATACCAATCAGCAATGCACCAAAGAAATCGCCGGCGGGAATTTTAAATAATATAGCTGGATAAACTACTAATCCAGTAATTACCAGTACTAACAAAAGTAATTCTAGTTGAGATGGATCGAGATTGAGCCAAGCAGCTTTGATTGGGAGTGTTTGCGGATAATCATTACCAGCTGATGTCCTAGCGATGAAGGGAATTAGAATAACTACACAGGTAACGCGAATCGCCTGTACTAGGGCAACCAAGCTAACATTTTTATTGTAATCGGCAGCGATCGCTGCCATAATTCCTACACCACCAGGAACTGTAGCCAGCATTGCTGTAAATAGGTTGGTTTTGCTGATGCGAGAGTAAATGTAACCGATACAGCCTCCACTCAGCAGCAGAAATAAGGTAAGAAAAATAAATATAGGAATACCGGAAGCAATACTAGCTAGATTAGCGTGGGAATTGGAAGCGCCGACAGTTAAGCCGACAAGTGCCATTCCCACTTTTCTAGCAGTGCGGTTAGGTTGGGGAGAATATTGATAAAAAATTCGACACCCTTGAAGAACCACTGTACCAGCCGCAATGCCGCCAAATATCCAGGCAATCCTGCCAATTTGGAACTTTGCAAGGAGTAAACCCAGAGGTAATGCCAGAAGCATTTCCAAGACAAGGACAATTAGTTGCTTGCCAAATAGCTGCTGTTTGGTAATAACAGGATTTTGATGAGTGTGTTTTTCCAGGCTGGGAGTACCACTTAGACTTTGATTCATCGATACTAAGCTTTTATTTAAGTCTAAGCTATAGGTGCAAAAGTGGATCTTCTGGGATGCGATCGGACATTACCAGCAACAAGCAAAATGATACAGGTGAAGGGTTTTAATTCTATTGGTGGGTTTATTTTAGATTTAGATTTAGTCAGGTTTGGTAGCTCACCTCTTGCAGCAGACAATTAAAATAGTGCCAGAGATATTCCACATCCACGGACAACATTAAATATATGAACACAACTCCCACTAAAAGAGAAACAGATGAAATGTTCAAGTGGTTAAATCGGAACCGCCAGATGTTATTAGATTTATATAAAAATCAATACATCGCTTACAATGCAAATGGAATAATTGCTCACAGCGAAAATTTGCGCGAAGTTTTAGCATTAGGTAATGTTTCAAAACAGCCTTTTTTAATTTACCTAGTTCCCCGTCGCACTGCCTCTATAGAAATGAATTTTACCAATTCGCTTCCGCCCAATAATGCGGTTGAAGAATTGAATAACCCTAAGACACCGTGCGGTGAAACTTTACTACCTGGATTGGTTTTAGATTTAAGTTAGGTTTTGTAAAATTAAATCAAAATTTTAAGGTTGATGTTAATAAACAGGCTTAGAGCTTAGAGTTATGGATGGAGAAGAATTACTCAGACGCTACGCCATAGGTGAAAGAAATTTTTCTAGTGTCAATTTTAGTCGTCTACACTTGGAAGAAGTTGATCTGTGTAGGGTAAACTTAACTAGTGCTGAGTTGACTGGTACTCATCTTAATGATGTGAATCTGAGTTACGCAAATTTGAGTAATGCCAGTCTACAAAGGGTTACGCTGCTTGGAGCTAATTTTGAAGGTGCTAATTTCAGTAATGCTCGTCTTGACGGAGCTGAAGCAGAGTACGCTAACTTCAAAGCAGCTAATCTGAGTCACGCCAACTTGTCTGGCCGTTTTCAAGGAGTGGACTTTAGCTATGCAGATTTGAGTAACATTTATATGGATCATGGCTGGATAGAAGGTGCGGATTTAGAAGGAGCAAATTTGACAGGTGCTGACTTGGAAGGTGCAAATTTAAACAATGCTTATCTTTATAACGCTATATTTGACAGTACCGTTATGCCAGATGGAAGCATAAAGGATGATGAGTGCTAGTAAACAGGCTCAAGAATCTCTCTCTAACCTTCACTTAATGTTCCAATTTTCTTAAAAAGTCTGTCAACAAATTCTTGTTTTGAAAAGTAGCTCGAATGGTATCGCTATTATTATAATCAACGATAACTTCAAATTTTTCAAATTCTCCAACTGGACTGTCAATCTTAAGTGTATCCAGTCCACTAATTGCATCATCAATACTATCAAATTCGTATCTCTTTCCGAAAAGCGGAATTAAAACTATATTACTAATGTAACGCTCAAGACAATTTCTAAGCGTTTCCATAAACCTATCTACTTCTTCTTGACAAACTCGTATCAAAGCCTGTCGCAGTTTTTCTTTATCTGAACTAGTAAGACTATCAAGTTGTCTAAAGGCTGTAGTATAGCTTTCATCAGGAGTATCCTCATCAAAAGCAACATCAAAATCAATTACTTTAAATGCTGATACTACACCTTTATAGGGGATATAAATAACTGCAAAGCCATTATTTTTTAGTTGTTCTAACGCTGGCTTTGTGAAATCTCCAGCTAATACTACCCCATAAAAGGGTGCAGATAGATGATGAAGCTCAATAATTGGTAATATCGCCCCTTGAATTTCCTGAGCTTTATTCTTTGAGTGCTTCGTATATCTACGCCATGCAGATTCAATAAATGCAACAGGTCTGCCAAGCTTCTTATCCGTGCCATCGACTTCAATCACAAAATCTAGATCGTGCTTATTTCCGTACTTATCCTCCCAAGTAACCTTTTTACCACTTCTAGCTGGACGCGATCGCTGCCAGTCAAGATAGTAGTTTTTGACTTGAGCAAATTGCTCTAGTCGAGGTTTCAGAATATCATAAAGTACGATATCTTCAAGAAGTTTGCCTAGTTGCTGACCAAACTTATGTGATGGTGACTGCGCCATAATCTAACTTTCTATCCAAAGCCTTCCTTCATGTAAAGGAATATTATGTTTTCTGTTTTTCCACTTGACATTACGTTCTCTAATTTTCTCAAAAGACCATAAACAAAACCCTGCCTCATTTGCTAATTTTCCCAACCACTGCTCAACTGGAACATACACCCCATAAGGGGCCGAATCTCCAACTACAAAGCAAATCTTGCAATCAGATGTTGTAACTCGACGAAGGGCATGGAATACAGACCCCATATCAATAAAGTATGCGGCGATCATTGTGTGATAAGCTTTGTTGCCGGCTTTAGTCTCTCGGACTTTTTCTAGCTCTTTACAAACAGGAATTAGCTCATCTCGAATTGGCTCAAGGAGAGGATCAGTTATTAAAGCATCCAATTGCAATCGATCCTTTGACACATGTTGCGAACTTGAACGAATCAGAAACTTGCGAACTGTATCATGTAAATCCCCCCAAGAGTTAACCTCACCCCAAAAGGTCATTTCGAGACGCATGGCATCAGCATAATCATAGTTATTTGCATACGGTGGAGAGGTTATTACTAAATCTATTGACTTATCGGGAATACTTTCTAAAATCCTTGCATCTTCTCTAATAAAAGTAGCTTGGCTTGCTGTTCTAACAGACTGCATACAACGCATATCTTCTAACATCAAAGCGACTTGAGTATCTAGTGCATTAAGTGGTTTAGAAATCTTGGCTTTTCGTTTGTTTGGAAGAATATATTGCCACTGCGCCGTGCCTACATAGCTTGACAATCGTAAAGTAGCAGAGATTGCTAGAAAAGTGAGATCCTGTAACTCTTCTGATAGGGCTGGGGCTAGCTCTAAATAGGCTTGCTTGATTTTGAAGAGATATATTAATATATCCTCGGTGTAACATTTATTTAGTAACGCTGGCATTTGGTCTGGAAGCTTTGGCTGAAGACTAGCAGCAAGATTTTTAATTTCAGCGATCGCTTCCAAAAACTCATCGGTATTTATCTCCCATGAGAGCTTCCCTTGTGCAAGCCGATAAACAAAAGGGTGCGCTTCAATGCCGTAGGAATTCACACCAAGTTTATCAGCAGCAATACAAACAGTGCCCGATCCTGCAAATGGATCGAGGACAATTTTCGGTTTCAGTTCTGCGATTACTCCTTCAACCCAAGTTGCTGAAAATCCAGCAGAATACCTAAACCATCTATGAATAGGTAATTTCATATTGTCAGTAAATGTGCCTGTTCTTTCTGTAATAGCTCTTGATTGAAAATCATTGCGAAGTTCAGGCATCAAATTTAAAAGCTGAAGTTAATAGGGCTTACTAATTTTAAATTAGTATTGACTAAACTCATAAAAAATCAGGACTGAGAAATATATCTCAGTCCCGATAAAAAAGCGGGCTAACCGCTATTTATATGGTTAACCCGTGCAGCTTTGGGAACGCGCAGAGAAATTGTTATTGCAATACCAACTTCACATTGGCGTTTTGCAAACCGCGCTGTTTTACTTCAGCCAAAGTTTTGTTAACGGCATACTTTTGGTTGATTGAGTTGATCAACTCGGTTTGGTTGTGCTTCTTAGCAACGCCCCACAGGTCAGCGATTAGGTCAAAAGAACCATCGCCATTGCGAGACCAGCCGAGGTCATATTCGCCTTCCAACACGGCAACGATGTCAGAACGGACACGCTGACCGTTATAACCACGGACATCAGCTTCAGTCTTTACGCTGATACCGAGGTCGCGCAAGGAAGCCTTGAGGATTTCGGCATCGGTGATTTTGGTACGCAGGGTGCTAAAGTGAGACATTTGGGTTTCCTCCAATGAGAAGATTGAGAAAAACGACAACGGTTTGTTTTGGGCGAAGCCGCGCTTAACAAGATGCGGCTTTTCTTATAACTGCTAGCATTTTCAGCTAGCCTTTCCCCCTGGGATGGCAGAGGAAAGCTTTTAAAACTCCATTCGCTGATATTCAGCTACGGAGGATGCTGCGGGGCGTGCGCGCTGTCTGGCCCAATCTCTCAGAGCCGTTACTTGTTCTTGCATCGTTCGAGACAGCGGCAATGTTGCCTTCAGTGCAGCAATAATATCTAGTTGGGTGAACTCCCGATCTTGGGCAAAAGCTTCATACATTGCCGCAACGATCGCTTGTTCAATTTCTGCCCCAGAAAAGCCATCAGACATCTTGGCTAGTTGCTCAAGATCGAATCGAGAGATGTCTTCACGGCGCTTGGTCAGATGAATGTTGAAAATTTGCTGCCGTTCTTCCGGTGTTGGCAAATCGACAAAGAAAATTTCATCAAATCGTCCTTTCCTCAAGAACTCGCCAGGTAAGCGTTCTACTCTGTTGGCTGTTGCCATCACAAACACTGGTGATTTCTTATCTTGCATCCAGGTGAGGAAGGAGCCGAAGATTCTACTTGAAGTCCCCCCATCAGAATCGGAAGAACCTCCACTACCAGCAAATGATTTATCCAATTCATCGATAAACAAAATCGCTGGGGAAATAGATTCTGCTGTTTTCAGGGCGTTTCGCAGATTTGCCTCACTTCGTCCCACCATTGAGCCGTCGTAGACTCGCCCCATATCTAACCGCAACAGTGGTAAACCCCACAGTCGGGAAGTAGTTTTGGCAATCAATGACTTACCGCAACCGGGAACTCCTAAAATTAACATCCCCTTTGGTTGAGGCAAACCGTACTCTCTCGCTCTTTCTGTGAAAGCGTTAGAGCGTTGCTTGAGCCATCTTTTTAACTCTTCTAAGCCACCTACAGCATCAATAGTTTCATCTTCTTCAATATATTCTAAGATGCCATTACGCCGAATTAGTTGCTTTTTCTCAGATAAAACGATGTCTACTTCATCTTCCGTTAAACGCTCTTTAGTTACCTGTGCCTTACGGTAGACTTTCTCCGCTTCATCTTTAGTTAGACCCAAAGCAGCTCTGAGAAGTTTTTCTCTGGCTTCTGTTGTCAGTCGCCGACCGCGATTTTGCTCTATATGGTGAGTTAATACTTTATTCAACTCAGCCATATCTGGCAATGTAAAGTCGAGAACGACAACTTCTTTTTCCAGTTCTATAGGTACTTGTTGCATCGGAGACATCAAAACGATGTTCTTTTGCATACCTTTGAAACTAGCGATCGCATCACGTAGCGATCGGTTAGTTGCAGGCGCATCTATAAAGGGATGTAAATCTTTAAGAATAAATATACTTGCTTCTTTCTGCCGGATAATCCACTCAATCGCCGCTTCTGGAGACACGGTATTATGTTGGGTAACATTCCGGGGTTGACCGTACTCAACAATCCCGTGTGTTACTGTCCAAACAAATACCCGACGCTGGGGCTTTAACAACTGGGCGATAGTGGAAATTGCTTGCTCGGCCCGCTCTTCCTCGGAGGTAACAAGGTAGATTAAAGGGTATTGAGCTTGAATTAGGATCTTGAGCTCTTCGTTCATACTTCGACCTACTTGAGACCTTATAGAGACAGTAGAGACATTGCTTCTGGTAAAGACAACCGAATCATGAATATCTATCTAGCAAGGAACTAACTCTTCCTCACCCTTGGGATTGGTTTTATCTTCATCCATCTCATCGAGAGAAAGATGCTCTTGACCAACTACTCCTGGTTGATTGCCTAAAGTAACCAGTTCCCCATCACGTAAGACTAGTGAGCTATCACAAGTTGGGCATGAATAAACTCTATGAGTCCGCCCATAAGAAGAGTCTTCTAACTCGTCAACCAATTCTTGATTGGATAGGTAAAAACCAAGGGCACGTTCGGCAAGTTCTGACATTGGCTCGGAATCAACTGCTGAACGAATCTTCAGTTTTCTGTGCAACTCTGGCGATAAATACAAAGTGACCTTTTGCTTAGTTTGCGTTTGCATATAACTCTTTAACGGTCTTACCCGGGTATGTATATCAAGTTATCGGTTCTTTTATTGGTTGTCAAGACAGTAAAACGTTTTAACGTCTATTTCGTTACATTTATTTATATTTTTGGTTGCTGGCATCATCATTAGTGGCTCTAGCCCTTGAAATTGAGCGATAAATCGCTCACTACGAATCTCTTAAAATTGATGTGGCAGATTACTAGTTAGCTGATTGAGAATAGTGCAAGATCAGAGTTTCTGGTATTTCCTGGTATTTCTATGAAATCAGTGACTTTGGCAAAATGTGTGATGTAAATGACTACTGCTAATAAAACCTGTAGTTTGGAGCGAAGAATTTATCGGTTTGCCGTCAGCGTTAGCGGAGTTATTGCCGTGTTAATAATTTTGTGGGGTTGTACTGCAAATAATTTTAACGCTGGAGCGATCGCCTGGAAAACTTATAGCAACTCCCGTTATGGCTTTGAATTTCCGTATCCGAGTAACTGGATTTCTTTAGCAGCATCAGAAAATGGTGATGGAATTGCGTTGATTTCACCCCAGAATAAAACGGTGGAAATTCGAGGGTGGGCAAGTCAGCAACTACCGAATTCGATTGTTACAAACCAAGAATCAGAGAAAAAGCTCAAACCCAACTTTCAAACCGCCCAAGGAGTATCTGGGGTGCTGGTTGTAGAAGTTGATCGACGATTAGGTTCAATGACACTGACACTAACTCAGAGTCAAGTGAAATACTACTGGCAGGGACGAAGCAAGAGCCAAGAATTTCAAAATTACTATCGTTTCTTTTATTACATTGCCCAGGAGTATCGCATTCCGAAGTCCTGAGTTATGGGGTATGGGGCATGGGGCAGAGGAAGAATAAGAACTTTTAACTCCTCACTCCTCACTCCCAATCCCCAATCCCCAATCCCCAATCCCCAATCCCGAAAATCCACATCTCCCCCAGAATGATGATTGAGAGGGTACAGAAACCTGATAGATTTAGCTATCAGCGAGTAAAAACTGGTGAAGATGAAAGTCCTGGTTATTGGTGGTGATGGATATTGCGGTTGGGCAACTGCTCTTTACCTTTCCAATCGAGGTTATGAAGTTGGAATTTTAGATAGTTTGGTGCGGCGGCACTGGGATAATGAACTTGGTGTCGAAACTCTCACTCCGATCGCACTAATTCAACAACGTCTCCAGCGCTGGCAAGATTTGACGGGTAAATCGATCGACTTGTTCATCGGCGATATTACGAATTACGAATTTCTCCATAAAACATTACAGCAATTTCAGCCAAATGCTCTGGTGCATTTTGGCGAACAGCGTTCGGCCCCATTTTCCATGATTGACCGAGAACATGCAGTTGTTACCCAGGTTAATAATGTCGTTGGGACGTTGAACTTGCTGTACGCTATGCGGGAAGATTTCCCCGATTGTCATTTGGTGAAGCTGGGGACGATGGGCGAATACGGTACACCCAATATTGATATCGAGGAAGGGTATATCACCATTGAACACAATGGACGCAAGGATACCCTACCTTATCCCAAGCAGCCCGGTTCAATGTACCACTTAAGCAAAGTCCATGATAGTCATAACATCCACTTTGCTTGCCGGATTTGGGGATTGCGGGCAACTGATTTAAATCAGGGTGTAGTTTATGGCGTCTTAACCGAAGAAACGGGGATGGACGAACTATTGATTAATCGGCTGGATTACGATGGTGTGTTTGGTACTGCACTAAACCGCTTTTGTATTCAAGCAGCAATTGGACATCCGTTAACTGTCTACGGTAAAGGTGGACAAACTCGCGGATTTTTGGATATTCGGGATACAGTCAGATGTGTGGAATTAGCGATCGCTAACCCTGCCGAGGCTGGTGAATTCCGCGTATTTAACCAATTTACCGAACAATTCAGCGTCGGCGACTTGGCATTGATGGTGAAAAAAGCTGGTAACGCTATGGGATTGAACGTAGAAATCAATCACTTAGATAATCCCAGAGTCGAGAAAGAAGAACATTACTTCAACGCTAAAAACACTAAATTGCTCGATTTAGGTTTACAGCCTCACTTGCTCTCTGATTCTCTCCTCGATTCTCTGTTAAACTTTGCTATCAAGTATCAGACGCGAGTCGATCATAAGCAAATTCTGCCCAAAGTCTCTTGGCACAGAAATTAGGATCAACTCTGCGTGCGGCTGATAACAGAACCTTATTTCACTCAAGTGAGTAATTGGCCTGAAAATGGTCGTCATATTTTAGCGCAATATGACGACCATTCAATTGTTGTTTATCAAGCGTATCGTCCAGCTATTGGTAACTTCGCCGCCACCTACGGTTATTTTGGTGGTGAGTTCAGTTTTGAACGTATGAGTTGGATAAAACCTAACTTCCTCTGGATGATGTATCGTTCTGGATGGGGTACAAAAAATGGGCAAGAGGTAGTGTTAGCTATTTGGATTAAGCGTTCGGCTTTTGAAGAAATTTTAGCGGCGGCTGTTCATTCCAGCTACGTTCCAGAACTTTATCCCGATAAAAGTGCATGGCAAAGAGCATTGAGGAAATCACAAGTCCGCCTACAATGGGACCCAGACCATCACCCATCTGGAACAAGGTTAGGACGGCGCGCTATTCAGTTAGGGTTACGTGGTGAAGTACTAGCTGCTTACGCCAAAGATTGGATTGTCAACATTGAGGATATCTCAGACTTTGTACAAAAACAGAGGCAAAACATTAAATCTGACTGTGCAGAGTTGATTACACCACAGGAGAGGGTCTATTCTGTGTTTGATACCGAAACGCAAGCAAAGCTGAGATTATCTGCCTGGACTGAATAGTTTTTTATGAGAATTGCCCTGTTTACCGAAACCTTTTTACCCAAGGTTGACGGCATCGTAACGCGCCTGCGCCATACTGTCGATCATCTCCAGCGCAGTGGTAATCAAGTGCTGGTGATTGCCCCTGATGGAGGCATCACAGAACACAAAGGCGCTAAAGTTTACGGCGTTACTGGCTTTCCTCTGCCATTGTATCCAGAATTAAAGATGGCACTTCCCCGCCCAGCCATTGGGTACGCTTTGGAAGAGTTTAAGCCAGATATTATTCATGTCGTGAATCCAGCAGTTTTAGGTTTGTCTGGGATATTTTATAGCAAAATTCTAAAAATACCTTTAGTGGCGTCTTACCATACGCATTTACCCCAATATCTCCAGCATTACGGCTTGGGGATGCTTGAGGGTTTTCTTTGGGAACTGCTCAAAGGCGCTCATAATCAAGCTGCTTTGAATCTGTGTACCTCCACAGCAATGGTGGAGGAATTGACAGCACATGGTATTGAACGTGTAGATTTATGGCAGCGTGGGGTAGATACAGAATTATTTCATCCCGATTTAGCTAGTGTAGAGATGCGATCGCGTCTATCACAAAATCATCCAGAAAGTCCATTATTACTTTACGTTGGGCGGCTTTCCGCTGAAAAAGAAATTGAGCGCATCAAACCAATTTTAGAAGCAATTCCCGAAGCGCGGTTAGCATTAGTTGGAGACGGGCCGCACCGTCAAGCTTTGCAAAAACACTTTGCTGGCACAAACACTTATTTTGTTGGCTATCTCATGGGGCAAGAGTTAGGTTCTGCCTTTGCGAGTGCTGATGCCTTCATCTTTCCTTCCCGTACAGAAACACTAGGCTTAGTGCTACTAGAAGCGATGGCTGCTGGCTGTCCCGTGGTAGCAGCCCGTTCCGGGGGAATTCCTGATATTGTGACAGATGAGGTAAATGGATATCTTTTTGAGCCAACAGCAGATGTTCAAGGAGCCATCGCTGCTACTGTTCGACTTTTAGAACAAAAACAACAACGAGATATCATCCGTAAAAATGCTCGTCAGGAAGCAGAAACTTGGGGTTGGGCAGCTGCTACCAGGCAGCTACAAGATTACTATCAAAAAGTGATATTTTCTGAACAGTTGGCAAAATAAGGAAGTGGGGAGCAGGGGAGGCAGGGGAGGCAGGGGAGCAGGGGAGCAGGGGAGGATAATTAATGACAAATGACAAATGCCCCATGCCCTATGCCCAATGCCCCATGCCCTATGCCCAATGCCCTATGCCCAAAATCTAAAATTCTTATGACCGAAACAGACTCATGATACAAGCCCATTTATTTATGGGGATTATTAATTTTGAATTTTGAATTTTTAATTCGGAGCGAAGCGACGTGACACTCCCCAACTCTGGCAGCGTCTTGGCTACATTAACTGAACTGACTCAAGTTAATCGCGCTCATGCCCTACTGCGTCGCGTCAAAGACTTATCTGTTAATGAATTTGTTTGCTTACTCGACTTTATAACTGCTGAGTTCCAGCAATTTCTGAGAGCTATTGAATTGATCAATAATGAAGCTCTAGAAACTATGTTGGAGAAAGTACTAGAAGCTATCACACTCAAAATTGGTCAAATTCTCCAAGCAGAACATACAGCCATTTTTTTAGTTGATTATGACAAAGGTCAACTGTGGTCAAAAGTTCCTCAAGATAATACCCAAAAATTCTTAGAAATTCGTACTCCCATTACAGTGGGTATTCCTGGCCATGTTGCTAGTACAGGTCAATATCTAAATATATCTGAAACTTATACTCATCCTCTATTTAGCCCAGAACTTGAAAAACAAATGGGCTACAAAATCCGTAATATTTTATGTATGCCCGTTATCAGTAGCAAAAACCAGACTGTAGCGGTAGTGCAACTAGCTAATAAAACCGGGAATGTTCCGTTTAATCATGATGATGAAGAACGTTTTCGAGACTTTGCGGCTTCGATTGGTATTATCCTGGAAAGCTGCCAATCTTTTTATGTAGCGGCTCGGAATCAAAGAGGCGCAACGGCTTTGTTGCGGGCAACTCAGACACTGGGGCAAAGTTTAGATTTAGAAGCGACTTTGCAGATAGTCATGGAACAAGCTCGAATTTTAATGCAAGCAGACCGCAGCACACTGTTTTTATATCGTAAAGAGCTAAACGAACTCTGGACGAAAGTTGCAGCAGCAGCAGATGGCACAAACTTGATAGAAATTCGCATTCCCGCTAACCGTGGCATTGCTGGATATGTAGCTTCCACTGGTGAAGCCTTAAATATTTCCGATGCTTATAAAGACCCCCGTTTTGACCCGACTACAGATAAAAAAACTGGTTATATAACTCGCAATATCTTATGTTTACCAGTGTTTAATTCTGCAAATGAATTGATTGGCGTTACACAATTAATTAATAAGCAACAAAGCAGTTTTACTGCTTCTGATGAAGAGTTTATGCGGGCTTTTAATAATCAGGCAGGAATTGCCTTAGAAAATGCTCGGCTGTTTGAAAATGTACTGTTAGAAAAACAATATCAAAAAGATATTTTACAAAGTCTGTCAGATGCCGTGATTTCTACAGATATGGCAGGACAGATTGTCACGATTAATGATGCGGCTCTAGAGTTACTGGGTTGTCCGATAGGAGACGCTAATAGTAAAAACAACAAGCTTTTGTGGGAACAAAATTTGATTGGTCGCCTAGTTTGGGAAGTTGTCCCAATTGAAAATCTCCAAATGCGACTAGAAGATAGTCTAAAAACTGGAGCTAAACATTATGTGCCAGAGCAAAGTTTGATGCTGGGAGTGCATCAAGTTATAAGTGAGGAGTTAGGAGTTAAAAGTGAAACTCAATACTTAGCATTCAGTACTCAGCACTCAATTTTAGCAGTGCGCGATCGCACCAACCCTGATATTTTTATTCCTTGGAATCAACCTCTGACTCCCCAATCTGAGTTTCTCACTTCTAATGAGGTACAAACATTAGAGCGCAATATCAATCTTACTGTTAATCCCCTGACTAACCCAGAAGGCGGTGTACGTGGTGGTTTGGTGGTCTTAGAAGACATTACTCAGGAGAAACGAATGAAAACTACCATGTCCCGCTACCTAACGCCCCATGTCGCTGAACAAGTTATGGCACTAGGGGAAGATGCTTTAATGGTAGGCGAACGGAAGGAAGTAACTATCTTGTTTTCTGATATCCGTGGCTACACAACACTTACAGAAAATCTCG
Organism: Nostoc sp. DedQUE08; assembly: GCF_034530895.1. NCBI lineage: Bacteria > Bacillati > Cyanobacteriota > Cyanophyceae > Nostocales > Nostocaceae > Nostoc > Nostoc sp. DedQUE08. The sequence continues at coordinate 55,242 of NZ_JAVRCD010000016.1, read as the reverse complement.
GTGCAGCTGAAGTGGTGTTGCTGCTCAATCAGTATTTTGAAACGATGGTGGAAGCGGTTTTTAACCACGAAGGCACTCTCGATAAATTTATTGGTGATGCCTTGATGGCGGTATTTGGTGCGCCGCTACCATTGACAGAAAATCATGCTTGGAGGGCTGTACAGTCAGCGTTAGATATGAGACACCGCTTAGAGGAATTTAACCAACGGCGAATTATCCAGGCGCAGCCGCAAATTCGTATTGGCATTGGGATTAGTTCTGGGGATGTGGTTTCGGGTAATATTGGTTCCCGCAAACGGATGGATTACACCGTCATTGGAGATGGTGTAAATTTAAGTTCGCGCTTGGAAGCAGTAACTAAAGATTACGGTTGTGATATTCTTTTGAGCGAATTTACTTACCAATTGTGCAGCGATCGCATTTGGGTGCGCCAGTTAGATAAAATCCGAGTCAAAGGGAAACACCAGGCTGTTAATATTTACGAGTTAATTGGCGATCGGACTACCCCTCTAGATGCCAACACTCAAGAGTTTTTATTTCACTATCATACTGGACGCGCTGCTTATTTATCGCGCAACTTCTCACAAGCGATCGCCTGTTTTGAAGCCGCCAAATGCATTCAACCCCAAGATCAAGCTGTTGATATCCACCTAGAGCGTGCGCATAATTATCAACAAACCCCGCCTCCAGAGTCCTGGGATGGTGTCTGGACAATGCTTACTAAGTAGTCATTTGTCATTAGTCGTTTGTCATTTATCAGTTCCCAATGCCCCATGCCCAATGCCCAATGCCCAATGCCTAATTCCCCATTTAATCTTTAGTCTCTCCCTGGTTATCTTGAAAGGGGTCTTCGCCAATTCCTAGCTCTTTTTTTGAGCGTTTCAACTGTTTCCATAGATCCTTTATTTGTTCGTAAGCTGCACCTGGAGGTAGTTTTCCACCTGTCTCTAAGTTGCAAATGTAACTTACCCGTTGAGCAAATTCCTGGAGATTTGCATTAAAAACCAAGTTTTCTGGCTTCACCTGACCGTAGTAGCGACCGCGAGGGAAGAGAAAATCATCCTTGTTCACTATTTTTTTCTCCATTTATTCAATTCACCTTGTGTTTGGGTTTCTGAAGCTGAATTACCAGCTAACCTAATCTTTACTTTTGTCAGATTGGGGTAAATCAGATCGTCCGACTCCTTTTCCAATTGTCGATCGGGAATTGGTTAATTCAGATTTTGATACTAGAGGATAAAGCTTAAGATACTTTATGTTGTAAATATTACAAAAAAAGTTTGCGCCAAAGTAACTAGAGAGAATATTTTATTTTCCTCCTGGTTATCAATTTATCTCATCTTCATTTATGAAGTTGAAATTGTAATTAGCTTCAGTCGAAATTTTTAGGTACAAATTATTATGACATACTAGTATGCCTAAGTAACTTATTTTATCAAAACTCATTTAAATTCTGAGCGTAAAACTACTTAAGTGAAAATACTAGATACGAAAGCAAATTGTCCTCTGTTAAAAGTTAGAGATTTAGTTATAAGTATTTGGCAACTGGCTATTAAACAGCGATCCACAAGAGAAAATTGATCTGGGTATTAGTTATTACTTATTTTTACCTGCCTCTGCTTCCTCTTAAATAATCACCAATGGTTAATAGTTAATAACTAAAGATAAAATGGTGAAGCCTCAAAGGACAATTTTTGTCCATCGCCTAAAACACTACCTGCCACCATGTCTGTTAATTCCAAGTTATACGAAGGCAAAGCAAAAATTCTTTATACAACGGACGATCCAGAAGTCTTGTTGGCTGATTTTAAAGATGATGCCACAGCGTTTAACGCCCAAAAGCGTGGCAACATCGAAGGAAAAGGAAAAATTAATTGTAGCATTTCTAGCCAGCTTTTTAAACAGTTGGAGGATTATGGTATAAAGACTCACTTTATCGATAGTCCTGCCCCGAATCAAATGCGGGTGAGAGCAGTAAAGATTTTACCCTTAGAAGTGGTGATCAGAAATATTGCTGCTGGCAGTTTGTGTCAGCAAACTGGTTTACCAGTGGGTACAATTCTGAAACAGCCTTTGGTTGAGTTCTATTATAAAAACGATTCATTAGGAGATCCTTTGTTGACACGCGATCGCCTGTACCTGCTAGAACTGGCGACTGCGGAACAAGTAGACGCAATTACACATCTTGCATTGCAAATCAATGAATTTCTTAATAACTTTTGGCAACGGTGTGGCATTACCCTAGTAGACTTCAAATTAGAGTTTGGTTTGGACTCACAACAGCAGTTACTCTTGGCAGATGAAATTAGCCCCGACACCTGTCGTTTATGGGATACCGCAGAAAAGGACTCAAACCGCCGGGTAATGGACAAAGATCGCTTTCGCCGAGACTTAGGAAATGTAGAGGATGCCTACCAGGAGGTTTTACAAAGAGTGCTAAAAGCAGTAGAAACTACAAATTAACCAGGTAAAAACCAAAAGGTGAGAAGGTAATTATATTTAACTTTTGCCTTTTGCCTTTTGCCTTGTAAAGTAAAAAAGCAAAAGAAAAAAATTATGTTTTGAGTTTTACCTGTGAGATAAGGGCATTATTGCCTTGTGATGGTGTGTGTGTGGTCGTGAAGAGGAATATAAGTAAAATGCGTTTATCTCCCGTATTGCTGGCAGCAGTAGCAATTGCAGCCCCTTTGGGTGGCTCATTGAGTGCGAATGCAGAAACCGCCAACAATTCCAAACAGTCAACAGAAGTTTTGACACTAGAAAAAAATCAACACTCAGAAAAGGACACTGGTCAGGTTAACTCTAGTAAAAGTCTAGAATCTCAACCTAAATCTACAGCAACTATAGAGGCAGAGCGTCCCCAATCCCGCGTCGTCGCAATTTACCCTGCCAACCCAGCAGCAAGCGCGGCCCCAAAGGTAATTGTGCCAACCTCCACAACGCCAAGAACTGCACAAACCCCTGAAATTAATAATCCCAGTCCTACTCAACAGCCGTCTCCGGCTCCAGACATTCCACCGCCAGAAATTCAACAACCAACGCTTTCCCCAACTCCTGAGACCACTCCAGTCCCAGAAAATGTAAATCCACCGACAACAGAACCTTTATTACCCACAACTCCAGAACCATCAGCTACTCCAGATATTCCCCCCCCAGCTAGCCAACAAAGAACACCTACGTTATTCCCAGGCGCTACTCCCAGTCCCCAGAATGTTAACCCACCGACAACTCCGGGCAATACTCCATTCCCAGGCACTACTCCCAGTCCGCAGAATGTTAATCCACCGACAACTCCGGGCAATACTCCATTCCCAGGCACTACTCCCAGTCCGCAGAATGTTAATCCACCGACAACTCCGGACAATACCCAACCCAACACAGCCCCAGAAGCCAATGACCCCCGCGTACTGGTATCGGAAGTAGTAGTTAGATCCCAAGCTGGGCAACTATCACCAGAACTGGAAAGCCAAGTTTACAGAGTAATTCGTACCCAACCAGGACAAACAACTACCCGCAGCCAACTGCAAGAAGATATTAACGCTATCTTTGGTACTGGCTTCTTCTCCAACGTCCAAGCAGCGCCAGAAGATACCCCCTTGGGAGTGCGGGTAAGCTTTGTTGTCCAGCCTAACCCCGTCCTCAGTAAAGTAGAAGTGCAAGCCAATCCTGGCACTGGTGTCCCTTCTGTACTACCAGCAAACACTGTGGATGAAGTCTTTCGGGAGCAGTATGGCAAAATTCTCAATTTGCGTGACTTGCAAGAAGGCATCAAGCAGTTAAACAAGCGGTATCAAGACCAAGGTTACGTCCTAGCTAACGTGATTGGAGCGCCACAAGTCTCTGAAAGCGGAGTTGTTACCTTACAAGTAGCAGAAGGGGTAGTAGAAAATATTAGAGTCCGGTTCCGCAACAAAGATGGACAGGAAACAGACGAAAAAGGACAACCAATTCGCGGACGGACACAAGAGTACATCATTACCCGAGAAGTGGAGTTGAAGCCAGGACAAGTATTCAATCGCAACACAGTGCAAAAAGACCTACAGCGCGTGTATGGATTGGGACTGTTTGAAGATGTGAATGTGTCTCTTGACCCTGGTACAGACCCCAGCAAGGTGGATGTAGTAGTGAATGTAGCCGAACGCAGCAGCGGTTCTATTGCGGCTGGGGCAGGGATTAGTTCTGCTAGCGGACTTTTTGGAACAGTTAGCTATCAACAACAAAACCTGAACGGTAGGAACCAAAAACTGGGGACAGAAATACAGGTGGGAGAACGGGAACTGTTGTTTGACGTGCGGTTTACCGACCCTTGGATCGCAGGAGATCCTTACCGGACTTCCTACACAACCAATATTTTCCGTCGCAGTTCTATTTCGTTGATTTTCGATGGTAAAGATGAAGATATTAGGACGTTTGATCCGGGTAATCCCACCGATGTAGATTCTCAGGATCGCCCCCGGATTCTCCGTGTAGGTGGTGGTGTTACCTTTACCCGTCCCCTCTCTGCAAATCCCTATAAAACTTCTGTCTGGACTGCCTCAGCGGGTTTACAGTATCAACGAGTTTCTGCTCGTGATGCTGACGGCAATCTGAGAAAAACAGGAGCGGTATTTGATGATGATACTGGAAACCGCCTCAGTGATGAAATTCCACTGACCCTCTCTAGCGGCGGTCAAGACGATTTACTACTGTTGCAAGTAGGGGCACAGCGCGATCTCCGTAATAACCCCCTGCAACCCACTAGTGGTTCTTATCTCCGCTTTGGAGTCGATCAGTCAGTCCCTGTGGGGCTAGGCAACATCTTCCTGACCAGATTCCGGGGTAGCTACAGCCAATATTTACCCATTAAGCTGATTAGCCTCAGCAAAGGGGCACAAACCTTAGCATTTAACCTGCAAGCAGGAACCATCATTGGAGACTTACCTCCCTACGAAGCTTTTACCCTTGGGGGTAGTAACTCCGTCCGGGGTTATGAAGAAGGAGCATTAGGTAGTGGACGCTCTTATGTGCAAGCATCAGTTGAGTATCGGTTTCCAGTTTTTTCAGTAGTTAGTGGGGCACTATTTTTTGATCTCGGTAGTGACCTGGGAACTAGTACTAGGGCTGCTGAAGTGTTGAACAAAAATGGCAGTGGCTTCGGCTATGGTCTTGGCGTTCGCGTCCAATCTCCACTGGGGCCGATTCGGATTGACTACGGTATCAACGATGATGGTGACAGTCGGATTAATTTCGGTATTGGCGAAAGGTTTTAATTAGTCATTTGTCATTGGTCATTAGTGAATCACAAAAGACAACTGACAAAGGACAAAGGACAATTAACTTTTTTGGATTAGCTTGCTAATTGTTACATTTACCTCAATACTGTTCCGATAAAGGGATTAATGACATTTTTCAGGGAATATCAGGGATTTTACCAAAACAGACGATGAACAATACTAAAGGAAATATATTAACTTTTCGGCTATGCGACAGCACACTCTAGCAGCCCAAATCACCCAAATAGGGGTGGGACTGCATAGCGGTGTGAATACCCAGGTGCGAATATTACCAGCCGAAGCGGGAAGTGGACGCTACTTTGTGCGGGTGGATTTACCGGATTTGCCAATAATTCCAGCCCAAGTTGCAGCAGTTAGTCACACTGTTCTCTCAACTCAGTTGGGTAAAGGTGAGGTATATGTTCGCACGGTAGAGCATTTGTTGGCAGCACTTTCGAGTATGGGTGTGGATAATGCCCGAATTGAAATTGATGGCCCAGAAGTCCCACTTTTAGATGGTTCAGCAAGTGTGTGGACAGCTAATATTGCCCAAGTTGGCTTAGTCTCACAACTCGTTAACAACCAAGTTCCCTGGGCTATTACAGAACCAATATGGGTCTATCAAGGGGATGCCTTTGTATCTGCCCTTCCAGCAGCAGAAACCCGCTTTAGTTACGGTATTGATTTTGACCTGCCCGCTATTGGTAATCAATGGCATAGTTGGTCGCTAACTCCTGAACTAGAAAAAACTTCTGCTAGCTTTGCTGCGGAAATCGCTCCTGCTCGTACTTTTGGGTTACTGCATCAAATTGAACACTTACAAAAAACAGGGTTAATTAAAGGTGGCAGTTTGGATAATGCACTCGTTTGTGGCCCAGAAGGCTGGCTAAATCCACCGTTGAGATTTGCAAATGAGCCAGTCCGTCATAAAATCTTGGATTTAGTAGGAGATTTGAGTTTACTAGGAACTTTTCCTCGTGCTCATTTTTTAGCGTATAAAGCCAGTCATAATTTACACATTCAACTGGCTCAGAAAATTTTAGATTTTGGACTTCGGCTGCGCTCACTCGAACGATTTTAGATTTTAGATTCGATCTAAAGTTTACATCCAGGATTATTAAGGCTTTGGATATACGCTTGCCTACTCAACTTTTAGATAAAAAATCAACTACACGGCCAATGTCAATCCTCACTGAAGTGAATACCATCGATACGACTACACCTACATCTACCGAACCACAGGGTATAAATGAGATTACAATCAGTTCTGAGATTAAAACAACTTTCACATCTGAAGAAATTCAGAAATTACTACCCCATCGCTACCCATTTTTACTTGTAGACAAAATCATTGACTACGTGCCAGGTAAAAAAGCTGTTGGAGTTAAAAATGTCACTATCAACGAACCCCATTTTCAAGGACATTTCCCTGAACGTCCACTGATGCCAGGGGTGCTAATTGTTGAAGCAATGGCACAAGTTGGAGGCATTGTCCTAACTCAAATGTCTTCGGTAGAAGGCGGGTTGTTCGTCTTCGCTGGTATCGATAAAGTTCGCTTTCGTCGCCAGGTCGTGCCGGGGGATCAACTACTAATGACGGTGGAACTGTTATGGGTAAAACAACGTCGTTTCGGTAAGATGCAAGGTCGTGCCGAAGTTGATGGTCAACTTGCTTGTGAAGGGGAATTAATGTTCTCTTTAGTTAGCTAAAAGTTTGCTTTCGTGGTATGGGTATAGCCGTGAAATGCCCCTACTGAATCCTGTTTCAGGATAACAGTTAAAAAATCCACAATAGCATCTGAGTAATTTCTTGATTTTCGCCGCCCTCTCTACGAGACGCACTCACAAACACACTTAACTTGCTTTGCCCGACACTTTCGTTCACTGAAATATTTCACGCTCAACAACGCCAGTCGCCTCAATGGGGCGGTAGTCGGTACAACTCTCTTAAGCAGAGTAACGCGCTGCCTCAGAAACCCCGCCTGGCGCTGGATTATTAAGACAGTTCTGGAGATTCACCCTTGAAAACGCTAATTCATCCAACTGCTGTAATTCATCCGAAATCGGAACTCCACCATACAGTGCAAGTCGGTGCCTATGCTGTGATTGGAGCGCATGTTAAAGTGGGCCCTGAAACAATAATCGGCGCTCATGCAGTGCTAGAGGGGCCTTGTGAAATTGGGGCGCAAAATCAGATTTTTACTGGTGCAGCCATCGGTATGGAACCCCAGGATTTGAAGTTTGTAGGAGAACCAACCTGGGTGAAAATTGGTGATAATAACTTGATTCGTGAGTACGTTACCATTAACCGCGCTACCGGTGCTGGTGAAGCTACGGTAATTGGCGATGGTAATCTTTTGATGGCTTATGTCCATGTGGCTCATAACTGCGTCATAGAAGACCAAGTAGTGATTGCTAACTCTGTGGCGTTGGCGGGTCATGTCCATATAGAATCACGCGCTAGGCTAAGTGGGGTTTTAGGTGTCCACCAATTTGTGCATATTGGTAGACAAGCAATGGTGGGAGGTATGGCACGTATTGACCGGGATGTGGCCCCATATATGCTGGTGGAGGGAAATCCAGCGCGGGTGCGAACCCTCAATCTTGTCGGACTCAAACGGTCTGGTATGGACTCAGCAGATTTGCTTTTGCTGAAAAAAGCCTTCCGCATTCTCTACCGTTCTGATTTGTCTTTTAAGGATGCTTTGGAACAGTTGGAATTGTTAGGGGATAGCGAAGAATTGCAGCATCTGCGACGCTTCCTTCTACTTTCTCAGATGCCTGGAAGACGTGGCTTGATTCCCAGTAAAGGGAAAAAAGGCGCAAGTGATGAATCGTGAGATGTAAGATATATCATGTCTGTCGAATTACCCATAATCACCCCTCCCCGCAAGCGAGGAGGGGAGCAAAAGCGTAGCTGATGAGGTGGGATTATGAGGAATTGTGGTTAATTTTCCAGACATCATAATTTATGAGTTATGAGTTGATAAATTGAATTTTTAACTCCTAACTCCTCATTTTTAGTAATTACCAATTATCAAATGCGGATATTTATCAGCACTGGCGAAGTATCTGGCGATTTACAAGGGTCGCTACTAATTTCAGCGCTGAAGCGTCAAGCTGCGGCGATTGGGTTGGAATTAGAGATTGTGGCGCTGGGTGGCGAAAAAATGGTAGAGGCTGGGGCAATTTTGCTGGGAAATACCAGTAGTATTGGCTCAGTGGGTATTCAAGAAGGGCTGCCTTATATTTTACCAACTCTCCAGGTGCAACGACGGGCGATCGCTTCCCTAAAGCAAAATCCCCCTGACTTGGTAGTGCTGATCGATTATATGACTCCCAATCTGGAAATTGGGACTTATATGAAACAACATCTGCCAGATGTGCCTGTGGTGTATTACATTGCTCCCCAAGAGTGGGCTTGGTCAATAAGTTTGCGAAGAACTAACCGGATTGTTGGTTTTACAGATAAGCTGTTGGCAATCTTTCCACAAGAAGCCCGTTACTTTCGCGAGAAAGGCGCAAAAGTTAGTTGGGTGGGACATCCTTTGGTTGACCGAATGCAAGATGCTCCTAGTAGGGAAGCAGCTCGTGCAACATTGGGGATTGCACCAGAAGAAATTGCGATCGCACTCCTCCCCGCCTCTCGCCGTCAAGAACTAAAATATCTTTTACCAATTATTTTTCAAGCTGCCCAAACTATTCAAGCGAAATTACCTGAAGTTCGTTTCTGGATTCCCCTATCGCTAGAAGTTTATAGACAGCCAATCGAAGAGGCTATTGAGCGTTACGGTTTACGGGCGACAGTTATATCAGGTCAACAAATGGAAGTTTTTGCAGCTGCTGATTTAGCCATTAGCAAATCTGGTACTGTCAATCTAGAACTGGCTCTGTTAAATGTGCCACAGGTTGTAGTTTATCGCCTCAGTCGTCTGACTGCGTGGATCGCTCGGAAAATTCTCAAAGGTTCTATAACCTTCGCATCACCACCTAATTTAGTCGTGATGAAGCCGATTGTGCCAGAATTTTTACAAGAGCAAGCCACAGCAGAAAATATTACCCAAGCAGCGATGGAACTGCTACTCAATCCCAGTCGCAGAGAGCAAACTTTGCTAAATTATGAAGAAATGCGGCAAAGTTTAGGAGAAGTTGGGGTTTGCGATCGCGCTGCTCAAGAAATTTTGCAAATGCTATGAGGGACTGGGGACTGGGGACTGGGGACTGGGGACTAGGAACTGGGAAAATTTTGTATATTTAATACTCTATACTTAATACCCAATTCCCAATCTCTAATACCTAATACCCAATCCCCAGTCCCTAATCCCTTTAGAGGTGTCATGGCTTATGAGATGAAAAAACAACGAGCGATCGCAGTTGATTTATTCGCTGGTGCGGGCGGTATGACTCTTGGCTTTGAGCAAGCTGGTTTTGATGTGCTGGCGTCTGTGGAAATCGACCCGATCCATTGTGCAACACATGAGTTTAACTTCCCTTATGCGAGAGTGTTATGTAAAAGTGTTGTGGATACTACCGGGGAAGAAATTAGGAATCAGTCTGAAATTGGCGATCGCGAAATTGATGTGGTTATTTGTGGCTCACCATGTCAAGGATTTTCCCTAATTGGTAAACGGGCTGTTGACGATCCTCGAAACTCTTTGGTATTTCACTTTCATCGACTGGTTATTGAACTAAAACCGAAATTCTTTGTGATGGAAAATGTCCGGGGGATAACGGTTGGCGAACATAAACAAATCCTCCAAACATTAATTAGCGATTTTAGAATTCATGGCTATAAAGTAGAAGAAAATTATCAAATTCTCAACGCTGCAAATTACGGAGTACCACAATCCCGTGAGAGATTATTTCTTATAGGTGCAAGGGAGGATGTAGAGTTAGCGAAATATCCTCAGCCGATTACTAAACAAGCTTTACTAAATAATTTAAATTCTCAAAAAATATCTGACATTCCATTGAGTCCTACAGTATGGGATGCAATTGGAGATTTACCTGAAATAGAACAATATCCAGAGTTACTAACAAGAGATTGGGTTGTTGCAGACTATGAAAAGCCTAGTAACTATGCTCTTGTACTTCGCGGGATCAAATGCCTAGATGATGATTATTCTTACAAACGAGAATATGATTTGCGAATACTTTCTTCAAGTTTAAGAACAAAACATTCTGCGGAAACCGTTAAACGTTTTCAGGAGACTCAACAAGGCGAAAGAGAAAAAATTAGTCGTTTTCATAAGCTACATCCTGGTGGTGTCTGTAATACTTTAAGAGCCGGAACAGATAAGTATAGGGGTTCTTTCACATCTCCTAGACCGATTCATCCATCTACGCCGCGCTGTATCACCGTCAGGGAAGCGGCGAGATTGCATTCTTACCCCGATTGGTTTAGATTTCATGTAACCAAATGGCACGGATTTCGACAAGTTGGTAACTCTGTACCACCGTTACTAGCAAAGGCTGTGGCGTCAGAAATTATTCGCAGTTTGAATATTTCGCCTTTTAAGCCGAGTTTGGGATACAAGTTGCCAGAGGAGAAGCTATTACAATTTAATATGTCGCAAGCGGCACAATATTATCAGCGGGACTGATAAGAATACACTTTGTAATATGTGCAAGGTTAGGCTAAGTCCAAGCACGGAAGAATGTACTATCTTCCCAGACATTAGCAGCCCGCCCTGCGATGGCTGTTAATTCTTCTTTTTTAAGAGGCACAAAAGCTCTCGCTATCTTGACATTATTCTCTAATTGTGTAACCGTCTCTGCTGCAATTACACAACAATTAACTCCAGGCTGAGACATTGTGTAACCTAAAGCTTGCTCCATACCTGCCAACCCACCTGATTTAAACAGCCGACCATAAGCCGGGACTTTCATCGCAATCACACCGACATTTTTTTCTTGAGCAACTGGTAAAACTACTGGGATAAATGGATGTGGGTGGTGTTTGTCGGCAGCATTTACAGGAATCAGTGTAGTGTGAAAAGGATAGCGACGTAACCCTTCAGCAATTACTTGAGGGTCGTGATGTCCGGTGATCCCAGCAAAGCGCACCAATTTTTGTTCTATGGCTTCTTCTAAAGCTTTAATTGCACCAGATGCACTAAAGATGGTGTCGAGTTCTTCAGAAAAAGAGACGTGATGCAACTGCCACAAATCGAGATAATCTGTATTGAGACGTTTCAGCGATCGCTCCAATTCTCGCCATGCACCATCACGATCTCTTCGATCGGTCTTGCTTGTGAGAAACACCTTTGAGCGATGGGGTGGTAGCACTTTCCCTAAATAATCTTCACTCGGCCCATAACTAGCTGCTGTATCAAAATAGCGGATACCAAGTTCCAGCGCTCTTTGAATAATTGCTGTAGCATCACCCTCTTTTCCTTCCCAGGATAGTGGCGTTTGTCCTGCTCCTCCTAACCCGAAGATCGGGAGTTTTACTTCTGTGCGTCCCAGTACCCGCTCTGGCATAGTTGCTGACGGTGTTGCGGTGTTGGTAGTATTTTGCTGTAAAGCATTAGTTGCCACAATACCTCCAGTCACAGCAATGCTGGTAATTAGGAAATTACGCCGCGTTTTTCCTTCTGTCATGATTGGGTTCGGGGGCGAATTACTTTTATTATAAATTCTAATTACGTGCGATCGCGCTACTTGCCAGCGATCGCATTTTTATCAGCGTAGTTAAGATTTTTCTGATATTCTATGATTTTTTGCTGGGCTACTACATAATTGGGGCTAGAAGATGGCACGTTTTTCATAAGTGCGATCGCACCTTTCCAATGACTCACAACTGTCTTCCACTCATCTGGAGATTTTGCTGATTGAGTCAATTTAGCTGCATTAATTGCTTGATTTACTGCCTCTCGAAATGTATCAGTTTCAAGTAACACTATCGGCGAGTCTGAAGTCACTGGTGAGGGTGTAACTAATACAGGCTTTGATGGTATTTGTGTTGGAATCTTAGAGGTTAAGGGAAGTATTTCTACGAATTTTGAAGAAAAGTATATTCCTAGAGAAATTGAAAATATTATAAAAACGAACAAAAACTTTTTATTTAAATTACGATCCTTCCGTCGAGACTCCATTATTAAATTTTGCCCATTGTTCGATAAAATATTTGATTTTGTTGTGTGTAATCCCATTTCTCCACGCAATTTATCGAGTTCTTTTTCTGTACTTTTTTCTGTCTCTAAATTAATATTTAATTTACTGGTATCTTCTTTTTTGTTACCAGGATAAGCAGATATTATTCGGTATTTTACCAAATATTCAATTTGATAAATCAATGCCCCAGCATAAATATAGAATAGCCCAAATATTAAGATGATATTATTGATATTTTCTAGTTGTGTATAGTATTCAAGTTGTCTGTCGTAGTTAGGATTAAATAATGGTAGAAGTATCGTAGAAAACAAAGCTGCTATCAATGTAGAAATTACAATTACAAGCCAAGCGTACAATCCTTCCCACCAACTCATTAATCCTGGTAATAATCCCTGTGTTGTACCTATTTCCGGTGCCTGAATTTCTGAAATAAATCGACTAATGAGCAAGTGTAAGCAGTGATGAGTTAAAGAAATTATCGGAATTGGAGATAAAATTAACAATATTGTAAATATTAAAAATAATTCCGGGCTACGTACGAAATATACGATGTCATAACCTAGCTTTCCAGTATTTTGAACTATAAATATAATAACTCTCAAAAATAGAGTCAAAATCAATGCTTTGAACCAAGAACTAGGATAAGGAAACCATAAAGGCCAGTAAAACGTTTGAAGCTTTTGCTTAGTAACTTCCTGAGTATTCGGCTGTTTCATAACCAATAACTAAATTCAAACATCTAAGATAATATCTTCCATCTCAGGATTCCCTATTTACAGGTAAAAGCAACATTTTCAAAATTTTTCCAATCCTATATTTAAAATTCATATAAATTTATTAAAATTATTATAAAACCTCGTATTTTAGGTTCTATCTCTGCACCTATGCGTGAGATAAATTAAATATTATCGTTCCTTGGTAATCACAGAGCTACCATTACTAATACTTACTTTTTGAATAAAAACGTTAGTAGAAGATAATAAAATATCAGTACTAATTTGATTAGCAATAAATTCAAAATCTTGGTTTGTTAATCCCTGCGCAGTATCGCCACTTAAGTTAATATAAATAGTTAGATTTTGAGGATTACTAGAAGAGTGTTCATCATCTACTGGTTCTAAATCAGCTTCTACCATGCCCAAATCAAACTCTTTACTCCAAGTCGGAAACTCCTTACCTGTTTGTTGTCCATAAATTTTGACTCTTTCAACAGATGCAGCCCCTAAAGCTGTTAACCCTTTGCGGATAAATGCAACTAAAATTTGCTGATTTAGTACTTGGGCAGATTCTAGCGTTACCTCTAAGCAAGCATCTTGGAAAGCAACTTTTGCGTTGATCCCTTTGGGGTATAAGTGGCGGTTCATCAGAGATGCGATCGCTTCTGCATCTCCCTGTTTTGCAAGTTTTAGAATATTTGGCTGTGTCATAACCAGTAAAAAAGAAAATCTAGAAAAATAAACTTATATTCTCAGGATTCCCTCTTGACAGCCTTAAGTAACACTGTAATGTAAGATATCAGCTAACCTGGGCTAAAATATTTAGTATAAAGATAGTCATTCACAGACTTTTACAAAAATATATTTTCCCTGTATCAACATCAAAAACTCTTGTTTTTGTGCTTGCCAAATTAACAGGATTAATATTAATCAGTTAATTCCAATTTTCAATATGAAGTTTTACCGAGATCGTGTTTGGCCTTCGACGCTAGAAGAAGCCATAGTTATCCAAGAAACGCTGCAAAATCAAGTAATTACTGAAGATCAACTACAAGAACCTATTCAGTACGTTGCTGGTGTAGATATGGGTTTTGAAGCTGATGGAACAATTAGCCGTGCTGCTGTTGCAGTGCTGAGTTTTCCTGATTTGCAAGTAATCGAGACAAGCCTAGCACATCGTCCTACAACCTTTCCTTATGTTCCTGGGTTCCTCTCATTTCGGGAAATTCCAGCTGTACTCGATGCCCTGGAGAAAATTAACACAACACCAGATATCATTCTGTGTGATGGTCAAGGAATTGCTCATCCCCGCAGATTAGGTATAGCTAGCCATTTAGGGTTACTTATAGATATGCCGACAATTGGTGTAGCTAAGTCGAGGTTGATAGGTAAGCATGAAGAATTGGCACAAACCAAAGGCAGCACGCAACCACTAATATATAACGGTGAAACCATTGGGGCAGTTTTGCGATCGCGCACAGGAGTAAAACCTCTGTATATTTCCAGTGGTCATCGAATTAGTTTACCGACTGCGATTGACTATGTATTGCGCTGTACGCCCAAATATCGACTGCCAGAAACTACACGTGTTGCTGATAAATTAGCGTCGAATAGATAAAGCTTGTTGAAGTTTCTTCTAAATGCTTGCTTCCACCGACTCAATCGTGTTAGGAATCGCACAGAAAGAAGTTGAAGTAGCTAAATACCACTTACGAAGTTAGAACAATGAACGCACTAACTTTACATTGGCACGATGCAGGCCAAGATAAAACTCAGAATATTTACGAACAACAGCCAAGTCAAAATCATGGCACTGTCCGCATCGGTCGCGATCCCCTCCGGTGCGATATTGTTCTGAGTCATCCTACTGTATCTGGACTCCACGTTGAAATATTTTTTCATCACCAGCAACAGCGCTTTTATATCAGGAATTTGCGATCGCAAAATCCCCCCGTTGTCGATGGACGGCAATTAGTCCAAGGTGAAATGCTTTTAACTGAGGGCAGTAGTATCACTTTAGGACAAATAAAACTCAACGTTACAAGCGTTTCTACGGGTAGCATTCCAGCAACAATTTTGCTACCACCCAATCCAGCAGTAAATCTCGGACATCACCATCACCCACAAACACCCCCCGCACCACCGCCAGGAGTTTATGGCTTAGAATGCCCCAAATGTCATAAAGTTTCCCCAGCAGAGAATCTACAAATTGGCTGTCATTGGTGTGGGACATCTTTAGCTGCGGCTGTGAGTGTGTTGGTAGCAAGGAATTAGGGGGCAGAGGAGCAGGGGAGCAGAGGAGCAGAGGAGCAGGGGAGCAGAGGAGCAGAGGAAGAATTCCTAACTCTTGACTTAATGACCAATGACCAATGACAAATGACAAATGACAAATGACAAATGACCAATGACAAATGACCAATGACATACAAATCCAATTAAGTTGGGAAGAACCAGCGACGGGCGAACGGCGAGAACCACTGTTAAATGTGCCGATCGCTTTTGGTCGAGAATTCACTCGCTTACCTGCTGAACATAGAGGAATGCGGGTTTCTCGGATGCTGCTTAACAGTAACGAAGTTTCTCGCTACCATGCCTTAATTGACTGGGAACAAGACCATTTAGTAGTGATTGACCAAGGTAGCGTTAACGGTGTCTATGTCAACGGTCAACCACAAACGCGCAGTGTTCTAGTTAATGGCGATACGCTGCAAATTGGCCCCTATCTAATCGCAGTGACATTTGGTGCTAGCGCTGCTGCACCAGATACTAGCCCCCCTTCAACGATTCACTTCAACGCAAATACCAATCGCCCAGACCCCAGCTTACCTGTACAGCCGCTAACGCCTGTGGCAAGTAATTTCCCGCCATTGGCGTTTCAGGCACAAAAAGTCTCTGTGCAAGCACTTCATGCTACAGGATTACCAGTAGATGAATCTGATTATCTAGCGATCGGGGCGGGATTGGGTAGCTTTTTATGGACTGATTTGCTGAGAATTAGTGGTGTACGTGCTGACAAAATTGTAGCTTTAGGATTAGAGGCGGAACCTTATGCCCGTTACAAACGCCTCTGTCTGAATTCGCAAATTCCTTTATATGAAAGACTGCGTTCTAATTCTGATTCTTGTCCCGATAATATTTGGGGTTGGCCTAGTTATGCCTTGCGGGAAGCTTGGGGAGACTTAGCCAAAGGAGAGATCAAGTCAGCATTCAAGTATTTATGGCAAGTGTTTGCTGAACCAACATTTGCAGAAACTTATACTCCCCGTGCGGGTAATGTCTTTGATTCCATAGATAGGGAGACGAAGCGCATAGGCTGGAATCAAATTTATCGCTATGGGCGAGTTAGGGTAATTCGCAAAACTGATGATGGCAGATATTGCGTAGCCTATTCTCGCGGCCCGGGAAATTATGCTTTTTTAGTTAGTCGTTATTTACATTTAGCTACTGGATATCCAGCAATTCAGTTTCTCCCAGATTTGCAAGCTTATAGGGAAAAATATCAAGATTTTACATCTGTCGTCAATGCTTATGAAGCTCACGATCGCGTTTATGAACAACTAGAGCAACATGGTGGTACGGTATTGATTCGGGGGCGGGGAATTGTGGCTTCGCGGATTGTGCAGCGGATTTATGAAGCCAGAAAACGAAATCGGAATATTGCAGTTTTGCATTTAATGCGATCGCCTAAACCTCAAGGTAACAAATTTCAAAAAACCCAGCGCCTAGTCAAAAATCATTACGAATTTCAACCCTTTAACTGGCCGAAAGCCTGTTGGGGCGGCGAACTCCGGGCAATGTTAGAAAAAGCCACCCCCGATGAACGCAAGCGTCTACTAGCAGACTGGGGTGGAACTACTACCGCCGACCGCCGAGATTGGCAGCAAATTACTGCTCAAGGGTTAAGCGAAGGCTGGTATCAAATTACCTTTGGTGAGGTTTTGGATGTAGAACGAGATGCCCAAAACCGGACTATTACCCGTATCCGAGAGCAAAGCTTTGGGGTAAAGAAATTGTTCGCTGACTTTATTGTTGATGCTACTGGACTGGATGCCAAAGTAGATGCCAATCCCCTCTTGGCAGATTTGGTGAAACATTATAATCTTCCAGTAAATCATCTGGGGCGATTAACTGTAGCGAACAATTTTGAATTAGTAGAAATGCGTAGCGATCGAGGTCAAATGTATGCTGCTGGGGCGATTACTTTAGGTGGCCCTTATGCCGCAGTTGATAGTTTCTTGGGCTTGCAATACGCTGCATTAGTCGCCGTTGATGGACTCGCCGCCGCTCGTGCGCCTGGAGTTCAAAGGTTGAATGTTTTAAGTTCCTTTAGTCAGTGGTTAAAGTGGGTGTTAAATCAATCACCTTAGTATTAGGAGGCAGGGAGCAGGGGGGATGGAGTATTTATCTGGTTGTTTTGAATAGCAAATCCCAACTTCGAGGGTAAAAGGTGCAACTTCGAGGATAAAAGGTGCAACGTTGAGGATAAAAGGTGCAACGTTGAGGATAAAAGGCGCAACGTTGAGGATAAAAGGTGCAACGTCGAGGATAAAAGGTGCAACGGCGAGGATAAAAGGTGCAACGGCGAGGATAAAAGGTGCAACG